>CANETG010000017.1 GCA_947440875.1 Bacteriovoracaceae bacterium | reverse complement strand
TACCAGTGGGGACTCATCGCCGTCCGGGACATGGAATCTTCTGATGTTGCTCAATTTACAGATTCATACCTTTCCATATCTTCAGGACTTTTCCTTCGCCAGCAGTTCACTCAATCCGCTGACCTTTCCTACAAGGTTTTTGCCAAACTCTGTAAAGAAAGCTCAAATAAAAAATTCGTAGCTTTTAAGAATGCCGTATTTATTTCTCTTGCCAATAATGAGCTTGAGAGGGCCAATGAGATCACGGATTTTGCTCGCCAGTGCAATATTCCATCTGAAGTTATGGCGGGAGTTAAAATTGAGCTGATGAAAGATCTCGCCAGTAAAGGGAGATGGGAATCTTACGAGGCTCTCATCAAAGAGCTCGAAGGCGATTCCAAGAATCATCCCAATCTTATTCGTCCTCTGGAAGATCTCCGGAAGGAATTCCTCAAAGTCGGGAATTCAGAAGAAGCACGTTCCATTGAGTCCAAGCAGCTTAAATATTTCGAAGCTGCTCGTACCAAGAAAATCGATATCCCTGTCGAAGGTCTAGACCTCATCGCAGATAAGTTCATGGTGAGAGTGAGAAATCTTAAAACTCAGGTGGGTGAAATTCCACTTCGCTTTCCTGAGAATGAATTTAATAATGCCGTCAAATCAAAACTTAAAATCCTCGATCAACTCACCACCGAAGTCAATCAGATCCAAAAAACTGGTTCAGGGAAGGGTATCGTTGAGGGATATCGTATTGTCATCGAAGCGTATGAAAATTTCGGTGAAGAGCTTAAAGCCTTCTCGCCTGATGGGAAGTCGCCTGAATACGTCTCAAGTTTTCAGAAAGCGATGGGAGATGTTTACAACCCGATTCTCGCCAATGCCCGAAAACAAAGAAGTGAAGTAAAGAAACTCGTTATGGATAACAAAATTCTTTCAGCATCTAATTATGCCGTTCTTTATGGAAGGCTTGAAAGCTTTAAACGTTATGTTTCCTCGAAGAACATTGTGCTGATGGATCGGGGAGGTCAAAGATGAAAATGTCATTCCTTCTCATTGTACTACTCGTAGCTTGCTCATCGGGTGAAAAATCTCAGCCAAGAAACACTGAAGCGCCTGCAAAAATAACAAATGATGCCTTTAAAAAAGAGTCATCGCTGACGAATAATGAAGTCGATGACTTTCTCTCCCTGAATACAGCATCACTTAACCCCGCCCTTCAAGATGAAACTCTTGATCGTTTTTCTCCTGAAGAAATTTCGACAATAACGGAAACGAAAGATCCACTGATAGATATTTCACTTCGCTGTATGCGAGGGGATTATCAGAATGCTTTTGCGATAGCTGCGAAAATTTTTAACAAATACCAGAGAGTCGCTGCGTATTGGAATCAAGTCGCAAACTGTCATCTTAATCAAGGGGCCAATCGTAAAGCTCTTTTGTTTTACAACAAAGCACTCGAAGTTAAACCAAACTACATTCCCGCTCTGAATAACATTGGTGTCATGTATTCTCGTATGGGCCAAGATCAAAAAGCACTCGTTGCTTTTGAACGCGCCAACGGCGCTTCTAAATTTGCAAAAACTCCGAGGTACAATCTCGCGAAGATGTATTTGATCTATGGCCTCGCTGAGCCTGCGCTTCCTATTCTCAAAGGCCTTTTGGAGTCGTCTCCCACCGATCTCGATCTCCAAAACGCTGTGGCGAATGCTTACTTTCTCATGTCCGACTACAACATGGCGTTCGCTCATTTTCAGAAGATTCCGCCTGCCAATTGGTCGAAGCCGGAGATTGGTCTTAACTTGGCCGTCACACTGAAAAAGCTCGGTAAGTCTCAAGAGGCTACTAAAATCTTTAGCGACGTTCAGAAATCGAAAAACCAGGCACTGAATCGCTACTACTCAGCAGTCGAAAACTATCTCGGAGATAAACCATGAAGTTTTTCATCTTCATTCTTTTTATTGTAAGTTTCCAAGCTCTCGCACAGACCTCGAAAAAAACTGTGCGCTACGAGTACAAGAAGTTTGAAAAATTTGACTTCGATGAAATAGGCGTTGAGGGCGAGGCGGGCTCTCCCGGCGATCTCTCGATTACACCGAGGGCCCGTAACGAGTTCAGAAATAAGCTTCCCGAGCGGACGAATTTTAATCGTGAAATGAAGAAAGCAGTGGAAATCATCCGCTAGTAGGGGCGAATCGATCGCCCCTATTGTTTAGCTCTGGAATTAGAAATTGCAGATAACTTTTTGATTTTTATACGGAACGGTCATGGATTTTAAACGTCCATCAGCTTTAATCGAAAGAAGCGCACCGTCTGCTGAAAAGTATTCAAAGTCTTTGGCCACGATCTTGCCATTCTCATTCCAGAAGTTTGTCAGCTCAAAGTCTTTGTCTAATGTCACGACCGTTTCTTGCTTACTATTTTTCCCATCGAGACTGATCTTCATTTTCAATTTGTAGCCCGGGAAGCCGAAAGCATCTTCCTCCATGATATTCCTCACTTTTTCGACCTTCACTTTGCACGTCGTAGGAATATTTTCTACAACAGTTTTTGTTTTAAGTGTTCCTTTCAGTACCGCGACACCACTAATTTCCTGGGCAAAGGCAGTCGTTGAAAGAAGAGCCGCTACGATGATGAGTTTCATATTTAGTCCTTAATACTTGGGAGTTGATTTACCAGTATCGAGACCTTCGTAAGTCTCTTCCCAGCCTTTGAAAGCTTTTCTTGCATCTTGGAGTTCCGGGAGAACCCAGTGATTTCTCTTCACACCTTTTTTGTCACGCATTTCCATATCAAGTGGACGCAAGTAGTACATCGGTGTTTTCATGGTGTAACAAAGTTTTGTCCACTGGTGATCTTCGTACTCGCTATACTTTGTGATTTCGGGGCAGTTAATTTTTGAAGTCTTCAAAAAATAATTGGCCCACTCTTTCACAGTGACGGGCCTCTTCATGAAAGTTCCATCCATCACGTAATCGACCCCGTTGGCGGTGACCACTGGAGCGACGTGAAACCACCAGTCGAACTCATCAACAATTTGGTAACGGGCCGTATAGAACATAAAAATTTTCTGCGAGTTAATTCCGAGTTTAGACCATATATCGAACGCCCACATGTGAGCACGCTTAAAACATTGTGAACGAGTTTTATCTCCATCATTGAGCATTTCATCAAAGATTTTTTGTGCAACGTCGAGAGACTGAAGATTCGTAGGAGCAAACTGTCTCAGTTCACTGTATTGGAAGTGATTGAGATCATAAACCGTCTCGTCAACTTCTCCGCGCGCTACCGGAACGATACTCACAATGAAGTTCTTCGATCCTTGAGTTTCAAAGTTAAGCTTCACCACTCGACCCGTAAGTGACTTGAGATATTTCAGCGTTTCTTCGTTCTTCACTGAACGATAAACTTTTCCATCAACGCCCGAAAGAACAAGAAGAGCTTTCTTCTCCGGATCTTTCACATCAAGAACGTTAAAAACCGTAGTAATAATTTCACTCGCCTGAGCACCGAGTGAAAAAAGCATAGCGATAACGAGCAGCCATTGTTTAATGGACATAAATAACCTCACAAAGATGTGCGCGGTTTTTATAATTATCTTAGGCACTGAGTGAAGTAGGAAGAGGACCGGTTGTAAAATTTACCGAGAGAAGGTCCGATCTGAGTTTTCCAAGGGCTTATAACCCGTATTGAGTATGAATTTTAGAGCTTCGGCCCGACAAGCTTTAGGGGCGAAGGTCTCTTTTAGTGCGCCTGAGAATGTGTATCTCGCTTTACAATTATGCGTGATCCAAGCCTTATCCAGAGCGGTGTAGAGTGACTCATCGGTAAATGAAATAATGATATCACCGGATTTCGTTTCATCTATAGCGGCGACTTCGACCGCAACTGAGGGGAGAGAAAAGAAGAGGACAAAAAGAATCATCTTCATCAGTAATTCTCAGGGAAAAGCTGGCGCTCAATTCCTTCAATAAAAATATGGATACATTTGATGTGAACTTCCTGGATTCGGTCAGTGATCGGACAATCGATCACAAGGGCCACATCGACCATTGATTTAAGCTTTCCCCCGTCCTTTCCTAGGAGCCCTACCACTTTCATCCCCTTCGTTTTGGCAACTTCTACCGCCTTAATGACGTTCGCCGAATTCCCTGAAGTTGAAATAGCGAGAAGAGTGTCACCTTTCTTACCCCAAGCCTCGATGTATCGTGAAAAGATGTGCTCAAATCCAAAGTCGTTGGCAATACAAGTGATATGCCCGGCTTCTGAGATGCCGGTCGCTGGCAGAGGGGCGCGATTTTTTCTATAGCGGCCTGTGAGTTCCTCTGCAAAGTGAAGAGAGTCGCACATCGATCCACCATTACCGCAGCTGAAAACCGCTCCGCCATTCTGAAACGAAGTCACGAAAGTGTTGATCGCTTGATCGATCTTATTGATATTTTCTTTATTTTCAATAAAAGTCGTGAGGGTTTGGTGGGCGTCTTGGAGGCTAGAAAGAATGTATGAGTTCATAAAAAAAGAGCGGGCGCCTGGAAATTAAAACGAGCGCCCGCTTCCATGAAAAAAATTAGATGAGGCTATTGATGTTCTTGATGATTTCAGCTTTTGGCTGATTGCCGACGAGTGTTGATTTGACTTCGCCGTTTTTAAAGAAGATCAGTGTGGGGATTCCGCGAATTCCGTACTTTTGCGCAAGGTCAGAAGCTTGGTCAACGTTCACTTTCACAACGTTCGCTTTGCCGCTCATTTCTGTCGCGATTTCATCGAGTACTGGAGAAAGCGCCTTACAAGGGCCGCACCACTCTGCCCAGAAGTCTACGAGAACAGGTTTATCTGATTTCATGACTTCTTGTTCAAAATTAGCTGAAGTCACACTTGTTAAATTGGCCATACATGCTCCTTGGAGAGAAAGATTTCTCTACTTTATCTTATGATGGGCATCCCCACAAGTTCCGCAAGGTAACCAATTGATTGACGTGGTCCGAAAAAGCGGAAAAACGGTTAAAAACGTGATTTTTTGGCTACAATGTCGTGGATGAAGAGAAGAGATTTCCTCGATAAACCACTGGCCAGAGCGCGACTGCATCGTTTGATGGCGAAGCTGATTGATATCGGGCTCGTTGCATTCGGTGGATACATGTATTATCCCATGGGTTTAATCCTTGGGACTATTTACTTTTGTGTCGCCGATTCATTGTACGAAGGTCAGTCTATCGGAAAACGTTTCATGGGTTTGGGAGTCGTATCACTAGTCGATGGTTCTCCTTGTTCGGCTAAGCAATCTTTTATCCGAAATCTTCCTTTCACCGTTCCGTTGTTTCTTTTTATCTTTCCTTTTTACGGCTGGATTTTCGCTGGCATTTTTGCACTTCCTCTTTCAGCGTTAGAAGTTTATTTTCTTTTTAAAGATAAATCTCCCTACCGTTTGGGTGACATCATGGCGGACACAACCGTGATCGCCAACGATGGCACGCGGCTCGATCTTAGAAAAATTAAGGCTCCGTGGTACGAAACACCACCAGTTCCATCTCCCTAGGACATATGAAAAAACTCATCATCATCGACATTTCCAATTACATCTTCCGAGCTTTCTTTGCCATCCGACCACTCCATGCTCCTGATGGAACCCCCGTGAATGCAGTTTATGGTGTGCTTTCGATGGTTCACAATCTCATTCAGAAATATCAGCCCACTCATATTTTGGTGGCTCGTGATACGAAAGAAGGCTCCTTCCGAAAAGAGATTGATCCCAACTATAAGGCGAATCGCTCTGACCCCCCGGACGAGTTGATTCCACAATTTGCCCTCGTGGATGAACTCGTGAAATGTCTTCGCCTGCCGGAAATTAAAATGGTGAACTACGAAGCCGATGACGTTATTGGATCAGTAGCGGTTCAGTGGAAAAAAGAATTTGATGAGATTCTTATCGCTAGTGGTGATAAAGATCTGATGCAGTTTGTGGAAGGGCCAGTGAAAATGCTCGATACCATGAAAGAAAAAACTTATAGCCGCGAAGACGTCAAAGACAAGATGGGTGTTTACCCTGAGCAGATCGTCGACTTTCTTTCGCTCATAGGAGACACCTCAGATAACATCCCTGGAGTGGCAGGGATCGGGCCCAAGGGTGCGCAGAACCTCATTGAAGAATTTGGTAGTCTAGAAAATATCCTCGCTAATATTCCAAACATTAAAAACAAACGCAGTCAGACTGCTTTGGACTCTCATCAAGCGAATGCGGTTCTCTCCAAAAAACTTGTTCAGATTGTCACTGATTTAAAATTGCCTCACGAAGCCGTGAATTCGGATTTTCGCCTGGCACTGACTCCCGAATTAGAAATTTTCCTGGACCGCTTGGGTTTCCGCACTTGGATAACGAAGCTTCAGGACTATAAACCAAAAGAAGTGAAAGCTCCGAGAGAAGAAGTCGCCGCGGTCGTCCAGGTCGCAAGAAACAAAGTGAGAAAGGCAGAGCTGTGGTCGTTGGCCGATCTGAAAAAGAAAATCTCTGGTAAGAGTGCGATTTCAATTTCACACGTCTGTGATGATGAATTAAATCAGCACCAATGCTGGCGAGGAATCGCCGTTGCGACTGAGGACACTGCTGGGTATCTCAACATGAGTCCAGACGAGGCTTTCGCTTTCATTCAGATCATCGAAGCTGAAAAATTATTGGTCGTTTGTTATCAATCCAAACCCATTCTTCATCTGGCGATGGTGGCTGGAATTAGTCCCAACTTCCGTTATTTTGATCTCGCCCAAGCGCATTTTATTATCAACCCAGAACAGCGCCATGATCTCGATACGATCTGCGAAGAATTTATCGGTCAAAAACTTCCAGCGAAAGTTGGTGGCCAAGCCGATCTTTTAGGAAACATGTCGGAAGAAGAAATTGAGTATCACACCGATAAAGCCCAAGCCATCCTTCAGTTGTATCCCCTTCTACGTAAGCGCATGAATGAACTCAAGGTAGAAAAACCGTACGACGATCTCGACATCCCATTGATCAAAGTTCTTTCTTCGATGGAGCTCGAGGGCATCTCACTCAATGTTGCTTTTTATAAAGAACTTGAGATCGAGTTTAGTAAGCAAATTGACGAGATCGAAACGGAAGTGAAAAAAATCGCCGGAGATAAAGTTAATCTTCGGTCTCCCAAGCAAGTTGGAGAATTACTTTTCGAGAAACTTCAGCTGCCTGTGATCCGGAAAACTAAAACAGGGTATTCCACTGATGCTGACGTTTTAAATGAATTAGCCGCCCTGAAAATGAGCCCCATCCCCGAAATGCTTCTTCGTTACAGAGAAATAGAAAAACTACTTTCGACTTACGTCAAAGCCCTCCCTCTGATGGTGAGACCAAGTACCAATAAAATTCACACTCACTTTCAGCCGAGTAACGCTGCAACTGGAAGGCTCTCAAGTGACAATCCCAATCTTCAGAATATTCCTGCGCGAACTGAAAACGGCAGAAGGCTAAGAAAGGGATTTGTTCCGTCCAAAGGAAGAGAACTTCTCTCTGCCGACTATTCCCAAGTAGAACTGAGACTTCTTGCTCATTTCTCCCAGGATGAGAATATGCTTAAGGCTTTTCGTAATGACCTTGATATTCACAAGCAAACTGCCGCTGAAGTTTTTGAAGTCCCACTTGATCAAGTCACGAAGGATCAAAGGAACGGAGCAAAGGCAATTAACTTCGGCCTCATGTACGGCCAGACGAGTTTTGGATTATCTCAGGCTCTTCATATTTCCCAGAGTGAAGCGAAGAAATACATCACTAGTTACTTCAAAAATTTTCACTCCGTGAAAAGTTATCTCGATAGCCTTAAAGAGAAGGCGGAAGATACTGGGTACGCTGAGACTCTCTTTGGAAGAAAACGTATCCTCCCAGATATTAAATCCTCTAATCGCCAGATAAAAGCGATGGCGGAAAGGGTGGCGATTAATAGTCCAATTCAGGGAACGGCTGCAGATATTATTAAGCTCGCGATGATTAATATTCAAAAGGCGATTAGCGATCAAAATCTCAAATCAAAAATGATTCTCCAGGTTCACGATGAACTTATTTTTGATGTGGTCCCAGAGGAGATGGAAAAAATGAAAGTTCTTGTCCGGGAATACATGGAAAATGCAGTCAACCTCACTGTGCCCTTAAAAGTGGAGATGGGTACCGGACAAAACTGGTACGACTTGAAGTAATTTTTTAGAATATGCTGTCTTTGTCGATAGGTTCGGCATGAGAAAGCTTCTTCTACTAATGGTACTCATTTCTTTTCCGGTCCTTGCCAAGTGGACCGACAAAGTAAAATCTCACCTTCCACAACAGCTTCACTCACTTGCGATCGGTAAAACGGATCGTGAGGGAGCAAGGACTGCTTTGGGGAAACCAGATCTCGTGAGAGGCGACAGAGAGTACTGGGTCATGGATGGATTTAAGTACGCTGTGGAACTCACGTACGTGAGGAATAAACTCACAAGTATCCACTACAATTTCCCCAAGAAAAAATTAAACATCGATGTCTTAAAAACGGATATCGATCCAAGATTGCTTAAGTCATCTCCGTCCGCACCACATACCAATTTATCCTATGAAGACAAAGCGGGAAAACTTGAAATTGAGCTCACATCTGGTGATGTAGAAAGTGTGCGGTTTCAGTGAAAATACTCTTTTTCATTCTCTTCATCTCACTCCCTCTCGTCGCCAACGATTGTCTTAATTGCCCTCCGGATTTAGCCAACCCAGTGGCGGAACATAATCTTGAAGAGTTTTCAAAAAAACTACAGCACTGGAGTGCCAGTAGCTCTCAAGTGATGAACTCACCGTGTAAGCACAAAAACTTTGATGTCGAATCTATGAACCAGACTCTCTCGTCAATGACTGGCAAAAAAGATAAAAAACTTCTCGGAGTTCAATTTAAAAATGAGAACCCTGAACTTTTGAAAGTTTTTAAAAATCTCACGGTAAAAAGTAGACTCACGTGGTGGCAGAAACTATTTACCAAATCGCCACCGGAAGTTGACCTTCAGGGTGTGCATTCGATCAATCCTGAATGTGTCAAAGTTCTTTGTGCAGTCGACAAGATCTGGGGGCAATTCGTAGGTCGGAAAATGCTCTACATGAATATGAAATTTGGTTTTAATTCCTCGGAGCTGACTAATCCCAATGCAGCGGTCTTCTCTGAGAGCGAAATTGACGATGTCTTATTGGGTCTTCAGGATCTTCCGCAAAGTATCATGCCGATGGTAAACAACAGAAAGCTTATCAAGTATCTCCCAGATGCTGCCAATCCAGATAGTGGCCCTCTCGTCTGGGCCGATTCACGAATTGTCCTCTTTGCACCCTGGTTTAAAGCAACCCAAGGGTCACGTTTTCAAACCCTCGCCCATGAATTAGGCCACATCCTTCATTACGCGATTCCTTCCGAGAAAAAGACTGAATTCAACGCTCTTAGTTCTTGGGTCAAAATCGGGGATACGTGGGAGTTTGATGTATTGGGTGCTTGCATGCCATCAAACTATGCCATGACTAATCCGAACGAAGATTTTGCAGAATCCGCCTCTGCCTACAGATACAACGCCCGCGCGCTCTATGCTCAGTGTCCGGCGAAATATAATTTTCTCAAAAATTCAGTCTTCGCAGGTGTTGAGTACCGCGAAGAATCCCAGTGTTCTGGTAAGTAATTCAACAAATTTTCAAGGCTTCCGATAGTCAATCATATGAAACTTTTGATAGCCATTTCCGTTTTCTGGATGATGAATGCCTTCGCCATGAAATGCGATTGCGAAGTTCGTGTCTTTTCTCCGATCACTGGTTCTCATCAAATGGATTCGACACCACTCAAAACTTACACTCTCGAAACTTATGATTCCTACCGCGTGAAGAATCAGCTTCGCTGCCGTGATTTGTGCCTCAAGACATTTGAAGAGGATCTTCCGACCGAACGAATGACAGCACTTCTCCTCCTGCATTCGGCACGAGTGATCCGCGAAGGACTCTTAGGTTACAACTGCACTGGACTCACGAATCTTAAGTACCCCGTACGTGTGAAAGCCAGTCTGGGAAAACTGAGTCTCGGAAACGTTGCCGATCAAACCTATGCCGTGAACCACGAAGAACCCTGTTTTTAGATAACCGGATATCCTGACTCTACCCACTGATCCATTCCAGCATCATTGATACAGACGAGATTCGAAAGACCTGCGTTCGAGAGTATTTCAAACGCCGTCTTCGCCCTTCCTCCGCGCTTACAGTGGATATAGATCGTAGAGTACTTTCTCAAATCATCGACAAATCCTGCGACCTGATCGACGGGGATATTACGGGCGTTCTCAATGTGGCCAGCATTAAACTCATCAGGACGACGAACGTCCAAAACGACCTCATCCTTATTCAATGATTTATGGAGGTTATAGAAGTCATTGAGCGCCATCATTTTATTAGACATAAACAGTCTCCTTTCGCGAATTAAGTCAAACTCACCTCAAAAATACCGATAAAGATCTAGAAGGGGAAGTATGCTTTACGCCTTTTTCTTGGTCATCGCCATCGTTTACAACTGGAGAAAATTCCGCCGCGTGCGGACGAGTTTCCTGTCGTCACTGATTGACGCTAAAGATAGTAAGCATCGGGAGATGATTCTCTCGCATCACTTCTACATTTTCGTGTTCGAATCTTTTCTCTCTTTCATCGTTGCTCATTTTATTTCTGAGCGTGCTTTTGCGATCGGCCTCATTGAGCTAGGAATGGTTTATCTCATTCTTCTGTTTGCAGGCTTTTTAATGTACCAATTTTTTATTCGTTACATTGAGAAGCAAACGAATCTTGCACTTCTAGAATCTTTTCAGCATCAGCTCATTCAAGAAGTGAGAGTGAATTTTGCCATCATTCTTCTTCCGATATTTATCTACTCATTGATCAACATGACTTTCCAGGACGGGGTGTACGAAGAGTGGGGCTCCCTTTGGTTTATTGGTCTCGTTTTCAATATCATTTTCGTTTCAGTTCTCACCATTACTTGTTCAGTTATCATCATGCTGAGACTGATTCCTAACCGCGAGATCACCGAGCCCGAATACCTGGAAATCATTAACAAACGATTGCAACAAATAGAAATGCCTCAGCTCCGAATTCGCTGGATTGAAACAGATATTAAAAATGCTTTTGTGGTTGGTCTAAAACTCTTCCGATTCTCGAACCAAACGATGTTCATTGGGAGAAAACTCCGCACGACTCTTACACTGTCGGAGTTCGATGCTGTCATCGCTCACGAACTTGCTCACGTCGCCAACCGGCACATTCACAAACGTGTCATTGATTTAATAAAAAATCTCCTCTCTGTGCTAATCGGTGTCGGGGCCATCATGCTTCTCTTGATTGGCATATCACTTCTGTATTGGGGGGAAGATGCATCTTTCCATGCGGGGATGACGACTTCTCTAGTGTTCATCTCATGCTTTGCTTGGGTGATTTTTAACTACGCTCTTCTTTTTGATACCATCCGTTCTCATGAGTACGAAGCGGATGCTTATGCAGTCATGAAGCTCGGTGCTGATTTTGAAGCGATGAAATCAGCTCTCAAAAAACTGTCCGCCCCTGAAGAAATGCCCGATTACCTAAAAGGAAAAGTTAAGACAGAACAGAAAAAGAATTTTTTTCAAAGACATTTTTCTACACATCCTGACACCGAATCTCGGATTGACCTTCTTGAAAGAAAGCTCGCCTTCAGTCTAGAGTTTAACTATTACGTCTCTCCCGCTATGAAAATCCGTGGTAGGATCGGATCTTTCATGACATGGAAAGTTTTGGTCCCTGGATTTACAATGTTTCTTACGATGACCGGCTATTATTTGAATGGATATTATCAGACAAACAAAGCTTTAGTGTTCATTCAGAAATCGGGCCGTGAACAGATTTTAAAAAGAGATATTACTTCACTCATCAACTCTCGACCAACACCCCTAAGTCCAAGTCTCATGTATTTCATCGTTAAGAAACAAGACGAAGGTCTCATCGACCACTTCCTCAAGCAAGGAGCAGATAAAGGACGAACTCTTATCTACGTCTCTCAGACTAAGAACCTGAACTTACTTCAAAAGTACTACGGACTTCTCAAAGATCAAATTACTGACGAAGAGTATTTTAAAGTTCTCAAAAAAACAGCAGAGATCAATGATACCGAAGGCTACAGATATCTCGTCAACGCAGATAAATTTGAGGAATTGGATTCTGTCTCCAAACAAAGTATCGCTCGTCTGCACAGCCAAGCGATTCGAAGCCGGGCCCCCGCATCACTTAACAAAAAGAAAAAGTAATAAGGATTAAGGAATCCAATCTACGTCGTAGATGGCGTCAGCTTTGAGTTCTTCAGAGTTCGATTTAAGTTCTATCGAATTCCCCGCATCGAAGATCATGACAGTTTGTCCGTTCGTGATATTCCCAACATCAACACCATACTGATCAACGCATCTATCAACTGGCATTGATGTGTCCGTGTTACCTTTATAGATACACTTGATGTCGTAAGTTTCAGGATCATCAGCGCGAATGTTGTAGATGATAGTGGCTATTTTTCCAAGAGCGTTGTTTGAGCGAATTCGTAAGCGATCAGGTAAAAGATAATGCCCTGAAAATTTGGGGATATAAGTTTGAACTTTATTTTCTATCCCTAAGACAAGCGTAGACGAAGGCATTTGGTTTTGAACGAGCGGTGGAGTCGATGGTGATTCAGATTCGGTCATCTTTTTTCCACAACTCATCATAAAAATGAGAGCGAAAAAGGGGCAGAACTTTCGAGTCAGTGCGAGCATAATCCTTCCTTGGAGATGCCTAGATTAATTGTACCGTGACTACCTATCGGCTCTGGAAGCCCCCCTCTGAAAGGATTTCAAAACCTTGATTTTTAACGCTCCCCATAGGCAGATTTTGCTTGATGCAAAAGAAAACCAGTGTGGGTATCAAGCACTTACCCAATAGAGAAAATTAATTTCCCAGTGCAGCCTTGACACTCACTCATTCGGACATACATTGTGATGACATAAATTGAGAGCTCAATTAACTGACCATTGCACAGCGCTAACTATCTTTTCTTAGGAGGAAAAATATGGAACTGAGACCATTAAATGACCGAGTTGTAGTTAAGAGAATTGAAGAAGAAACAAAGACTGCAGGCGGAATTATCATTCCCGATAATCACAAAGAAAAACCATCACAAGGAAAAGTCATTGCTGTCGGCAAAGGCCATCGCCTTGCTAATGGAGAAGTAAAAGCTCTCGAACTCAGAGTGGGAGACACTGTTCTTTTCGGAAAGTGGAACCAGGGTTCCGAAGTTAAAGTTGGTACAGAAACTCTTCTTATTATGAAAGAAGACGAAATCCTTGGTGTGCTTCACTAAAATAAAACTCAATTCCATTTGGAGGAATTCATATGTCAGCTAAAGAATTAAAGTACTCAGAAAACGCACGCGCTTCTATCCTCGCTGGTGTGAACATTCTTGCGAACGCAGTGAAAGTCACTCTCGGCCCGAAGGGTCGTAACGTTGTTATTCAAAAAGCTTTCGGCGCTCCTGCGATCACTAAAGATGGTGTGACTGTGGCGAAAGAAATCGAACTCGAAAACGCCTTCGAAAACATGGGCGCTCAGCTCGTCAAAGAAGTTGCTCAAAAAACGAACGAAGATGCTGGGGACGGCACAACGACTGCGACGGTTCTTGCTCAGGCAATTTACCGCGAAGGTGTTAAACTCGTTGCCGCTGGCCATAACCCTATGGACCTCAAGCGCGGAGTTGATCTTGCGACTTCTAAAATCATCGAAAAACTGAAGTCTATGTCGAAGAAAATCGACACCGCTGAAGAAATCGCAAACGTGGGAACAATTTCAGCAAATAACGATTTTGAGATCGGGAAACTCCTCTCTGAAGCCATGTCAAAAGTGGGTAAAGAAGGCGTGATCACAATTGAAGAATCAAAAACAGCTGAAACATCTCTTGAAGTCGTTGAAGGGATGCAGTTTGATCGTGGGTACGTGTCTCCTTATTTCGTGACAAACACTGAAAAAATGGAAGCATCATTTGAGAACCCTTACATTCTCATTACAGACAAGAAAATCTCTTCGATGAAAGAGCTTCTTCCTACTCTTGAGAAAGTTGTTCAAACTTCACGTCCACTCGTTATCATCGCTGAGGACATTGAAGGTGAAGCCCTCACAACTCTCGTCGTAAACAAGCTTCGCGGTTCTCTCAACGTCGCTGCAGTGAAAGCTCCAGGCTTCGGTGACCGTCGTAAAGAAATGCTCAAAGACCTTGCGACTCTCACAGGCGGACAGCTCATTTCTGAAGAGCTCGGCATGAGCCTTGAGACAGTGACTCTTCAACACCTCGGTACTTGTAAGAAGATCAATATCGACAAAGAAAACACCATGGTCGTTGATGGTGCTGGTAACAAGAAAGACGTGGAAGCACGGGTTTCTGCTATCCGCGCTCAGATCGCTGAAACAACTTCAGACTACGACAAAGAAAAACTTCAGGAACGTCTGGCGAAACTCGCTGGTGGTGTGGCCGTGATTAAGGTCGGAGCTCCGACTGAATCTGAAATGAAAGAGAAGAAAGACCGCGTAGAAGACGCACTCAATGCCACTCGCGCTGCTGTCGAAGAAGGTATCATCGTTGGTGGTGGTGCAGCTCTTCTTCATGCTGTGATGGCGCTCGAAGGTCTTAAAGGTGCTAACGAAGAGCAGACTGCGGGTATCAAAATTATCCGTCGTGCTATTGAAGAGCCTATTCGCCAGATCGCGTACAACGCTGGTGTTGATGGTTCAGTCGTAATCAACAAAATCCAAGAATCTAAGAATCCAAATTGGGGTTACAACGCTCGCGATGATAAATTCGAAGATCTCGTTAAAGCTGGTATCATCGATCCAACTAAAGTGACACGTTCTGCTCTTCAGAACGCAGCTTCAGTTGCGGGAATGATGCTTACTACTGAGACAATGATTGCTGATCTTCCTAAGAAAGATGAGGGTCATGGCGCAGGAGCTGCCGGTGGTATGGGCGGAATGGGTGGTATGGGTGGAATGGGCGGAATGATGTAATTCATCGCCTCTATTAAACTTTTATTCATAGAGAGGGCCTTCGGGCCCTCTTTTTTTTGGTCAGGAATCCTCGTGAGGCAGGATGCCGGAGAGATGACTGAGAAAAAAATGCCGGTGTCATAAGGCCTCCCGTGACAGAAGCATGGGGCCAGCACGCCTCTGACAAATCTCATCCTTTAATAATGTTGAGTTACCTTTCGCACCTAACTAGATTACTCCTGACAGTAAAAAAGAGAGTTTAGGCTCTCTAGCCTTTGGCACTAGCCATGCAATCATACGGATAAGAAAGCTGAGAATGGATTCACAGCTTGAGTATCCGAAGCCAGGGAGTTGGCAAATGAGAAGTGCACTTTTGTTGTCTCTCGTATTTTTCTCAATGAATGTTTGGTCAACAGTCACGGTTGACCAACTGGACTGCCCGACACAGTTCGAGGGCAAGGTGAAAGAAGTCATGGATGAGCTTGGACCTTCAAATCCTCTCTCGACCCAAAAAGTGATTTTTGATAACCGAGCAACACTCAAAGGAAATGCGGCAGACACTGTCTCTCTCGATGTTCTGAAGCATGGCCCTTTTGACATTGAAACTGGTGAGGATTACCTGGTTCAGATGAGAGGGGAAAAACTTTGCTGGATAGAGAAGATCTAAAACATTTTTCAGGATGAAAAACGTATGTGGATGAAATTTATTCTCTGCTTCCTACTCACGACGCCTGCATGGGGTTACAAACTTACTCAGGATTTTGTGAATGGATTTTACTGGCAAAGACTTCCCATTAATATCACCATAGTTGAATCCGACCCCTCACTAAAACAGAAACTCGAATTTTTATCACGCTCAGCAGTTCAAGACTGGGAAAACTCTTCTGGTCTTAACCTGTGGGACACGTCAAGCGCGGCCACCAGTAACATTATCCGTTGGTCGAGAAATTTTGCGGCCGAAACTAAAATGGATCCCGCCTCGGTTCTTGCGGTAGCGATTCGCTATACGAACGGACCTTATTTCGCAAAAACTGAAATCATCATCAACGGTAATCATATTTACAATCAGCAAAATAACTATCTCCTCACGACGATTACGCATGAACTAGGTCATACTATGGGGCTTGATCATTCTGACTTTGGGGATGCAGTGATGGCACCCTCGCTCCAACTGAATTCTAGTGGTGTTCGACAGGACGATGTGAGGGGAGTTGACGATGCAGTTTCACAAACCGTATTCAGGCAAGAAACCGGCTACGTTTCACCACTTGCATATGATAAAGAAGAAACGAGTTCATCGCCGTTGTCCTGTGGAACTGTCGCAGTTTCGACGACGGCTAGTTCGACTAATGGTCTCTTCTCTTTAGGGGCAGGAATCCTGATTGGATTTGTCAGACGAATCTTCAAATGGGTTAAAGGCATTCGCCGTTAAGACCATTCTCTCAAATGCCGAAACGAAGATATGGAAATAAACCATCCCTTCATTTTCTTCCTTACTTTAGACGGCAAGCTACCAGATAGCTTCTATCTTTTTGACCGCATCTTTAAAGAATCCGGCTACATTCTTGTTCCCGTTCGTGTCGATCAATTGCAACACTTAGTTGCTTCGACAGAACAAAATCACGTGATGGTGATTAGCTGTGTTTCAAATTTTAAAGAATACCGATTATTCAATGAAAAGGTCAGAGGAGTTCTAAAGTACGTTTTAAAGTCTCGGAGACTTTCGTTTTTTGAATTCTCAAGCTTTTCTCGTCTAAACGATTCTCGCATTTACAATCTCACAAAGAATTATTTCTTCATCAAAAATCCAGTCGACGCTCGGGAACTTTCCGCGCGCATGATTGCTTTCCACGAATCAAAATGTGAAAACAGTCAGATCTGGCCGGGCGGACATAAATCAATGATTGCTGGAGCCGCATGAAAAGTAAGCACGATGAACAAACGCAGCGGGTACTGATGCTACTGAAGATTGATGCCAACAATCTTTTCACTCGCATCAAAGAGAGAAAAACGGCATACCTCGAGATTTTTGCCTTAAGACGTACTCGCACGCACTTTCCCAAAATATTCAATAATCGCTATGAAACGACGTCAATCATGGACCTTTCACATTGTGGGGCCGAGCTCATTACACTTCTTGATGAGTATTACTCATATTCAGAAGAAATGAATTGGTACCTTTTCGCCACAGAGGATATGCCTGGAACTGTTGAAGCATATATAGATCGAAGAATAAAAAAAATGGGTAAGCTCCTCGAAACTCTGAACCTATTTATAATCGCAGAGCTTGGTGGGGAGGAGAACCCAGAGATCTCAGAGCCGAGCCCGGATTATTTTTATGATGAACCAGTCGATGAGCCCTTCCCAGAAACTCCTGAGGATGATATTTCTTCCCAGGAATCATGAGACCATTTTTTTTTAGTATTCTCATTCTTTTGACAGCAAATTCGTTTGGGCGCGACCCGATTCCTGGAAATCGTTATCAACAACTCTCTGGGGTGAAAATCCAAGGCGACGCCAAAGATCAGTGGGACAAACGCTATTCAAGACCTTCATTTATTTTCGGAAAATCACCCGTGAGGTTTCTCGCCGAAAATTATCAGTACATTCCTTTCGAAGGCACCGTCCTCGATATGGGTATGGGCGAAGGGCGAAATGCCGTGTTTCTGGCGCAGAAGGGCTACCGTGTCACGGGAATTGATATTAGTTCAGTGGCAGTGAAAAAAGCCTACATGCTGGCAGAAGAATTTGGTGTTAAATTCAAAGGTGTTGTTGCTTCGCTTAATGAGTATAAAATTGCCCCTGCTTCATACGACGCGATTGCATGCTTTTATTATGTGGACCGCTCCCTGATTGAGAAAATGAAAACGTGGTTAAAACCTGGTGGGGTCCTCATTTACGAAGCGTACACCGTTCGCGAAATGAAAACCAAGAAGGCCCCTGAATCCAACCCTGATTATTATCTTAAGGAGCAAGAGCTTCTTCAAATGTTCTCGGGAATGCGCGTTCTCAAATACGAAGAACCGCTTCACGAAAAAGAGTTCCGCTCAAGTATTATCCTGATGAAAGAATAATCCTACCTGCTTCTTCCCAAAAATCTATCCTCTGGCATAATAAAATCAATGCCTAAGTTGTTATTTTTTCTTTCCACTTTCCTCATGGTTAATGCCTTCGCGGTCGGAACTCTTCCGTCACCTGAAGACGAGAACTCTCGTTTTTTTTCTGGTCGTATCTCAAAGACAAATACCGTTGCTCGATTACTTCGCATCCGGACAGATTTCGCCAACATAAAGTTCTTAAATCGGCGTGACCGGATTGATTTCTGGAATGAGTCTTATCCTGCATTTCGCTGTCGGGGATTCGTTGAAGGGAGGACTAATGACTACTTACTCATTAAAATTCCTGATTTCGAACAGTGCCTTCGCTCAGTTCACTTCACGACCGGATCGTATCTCCATTTCGAAAGTGCCGATCTCAATCAATCAGTAAACCTCGCCAAAGAAGTCGTCACGATTCTTCAAAAGAAAAGACTCGCGATGACTGCAAAGAAAAGTCGTCACCAGCTCGATCTCGATGGCCACGTTGATAGAGTCGACGTGGTGAATAAACGCTATGAAATTCTTCGCCAAAAGCTTGAGATTGAATGGCAAAAAGAACTCGCTTCTCTTGAAGAAGATAAGTCCCGTACCTATGCAGAATTTAAAAATGCAGAAGCTCGACTTAACGAAATTGATACAAAACTGGAAGCCTACCGGATCGAAGATAACAACCTCAAGCTCGACCGCTGGTCGCTCGATCCTGCTCTCTACATCAGAAAATAGTTTAAGGAGTTACTCATGTCTTATAAGGTTTTAAACCTCGTTATCGTAATTTTTATCTTAGGGGTTATCGGCTGTAACAACAAATCGGGGAAATCCGGTAAGTCTATTTATTATAATATTGGTGTTGAGCCCGCAACTTTGAACCCTTTGGCTTCGGGAGATGCATCTGCTTCTGCAGTCCAAGTTTATATTTTTGAGAGCCTTCTCAGTCGCGATCTTGATACATACGACTGGAAGCCGTCACTCGCCACTGAATGGACTATCTCCCCCGACAAAAAAACATATACATTCAAACTCAGACAAAATGTTAAGTGGCATGATGGAAAACCATTCACCGCGCACGACGTAAAGTATTCCTACGATGTCATTTACACAGACGACTACAAAGCCGTTCAGATTCGGTCTTACTATGAAGCCGTTAAAGAAGTTTCAGTGATCGATGATTTTACTGTGAAGTTTGAAGTGAAGGACGATTACTTCCTGAACTTTGACGTTTGTGCGGGCATCGAAGTTCTTCCGAAGCACTTCTATTCAGACCCAGCGAATAAAAAAGATTTTGGGAAAAAGCTAATCGGGACTGGTCCTTACCTTTTCACTAAGTACGATAAGGGACAGAAAATTATCTTAGTCAAGAATC
>CANETG010000016.1 GCA_947440875.1 Bacteriovoracaceae bacterium | reverse complement strand
TACCGTTCATTACTCACCCGTTGGCGTTGTGGGATGTATTTCTCCTTGGAATCTTCCGCTTTATCTTTTTACATGGAAGGTTGCCCCTGCGCTGGCAGCTGGTTGCACTGTGGTGGCAAAACCATCGGAAGTCACTCCGATGACAGCGTACATTCTGAGTCAGATTTGCCAGGAGGTGGGATTACCTCCTGGGGTTCTCAACATTGTTCATGGTCTCGGTCAAAACGTCGGAAGTGCGCTTTCCAAAGACCCTGACATTAAGGCGATTTCATTCACGGGATCAACCGTCACAGGAAAGATTATTGCTCGCGATGCAAGCGAGACGATGAAACGGCTTCATCTCGAAATGGGTGGAAAAAACGCCAACATTATATTTGCTGACTGTGACTTTGAGAAAGCCTTGGAAACGACAGTTCGATCGACATTCGCCAACCAAGGACAAATTTGTCTGTGTGGCTCGAGAATCTTTGTGGAAAAACCAATTTATGAAAAGTTTCGGGATGCTCTCTCCCAGAGAGTAAAGCGTCTCAAACAAGGCGACCCTCAACTTCCAGAAACTCAGCAAGGCGCAGTTGTTTCAAAAGCACATTTTGAAAAAGTCATGAAGTGTATTGACCGCGCAAAGTCCGAAGGTGGAAAAATTCTCGCCGGTGGCCACGACGTCAAAATTGGTGGAGGTTATTTCATTGCACCAACTTTGATCGAAGGTCTTTCACACGCTTGCCTTACGAACCAAGAAGAAATCTTTGGTCCAGTAGCAACGATCGCGCCTTTTGAATCAGAAAACGAAGTGATCGAATGGGCGAATTCGACGCAGTATGGTCTTGCCGGTTCAATTTGGTCCCAGGATGAAAAGAAGGCCGAACAAGTGGCGATGAAAATTGATTCTGGAATTGTTTGGATCAATACGTGGATGCTTCGGGATCTCAGAACTCCATTCGGTGGGATGAAAGAATCTGGAAGAGGTCGCGAGGGTGGAAAATATATCTTAGAGTTTTTTAGCAACGTAAAAAATATCTGCAAGGGCTAATTATGTCGTCGATTGATTCATCGAAAGCTCCGGAGCCTGTGGGGGCTTACCCGCACGCTAAGAAAGTGGGAAATCTTCTTTTTTTATCGGGTGTGGGTCCACGTGAACGAGGGAAGAAAGAAATTCCTGGAGTCACCATCGATCAGGAGGGAAAGATCCTTTCCTATGATATTGAGAAACAGTGCCATTCTGTGTTTCAAAACGTGAAATACATTCTCGAAGATTCCGGTGCTAACTGGGAAAGTCTGGTAGACGTCACAGTTTACCTGACGAACATGAAAGATGATTTTCCGACCTACAATCGCCTCTGGAAAGAATACTTTGGAAAAAATCCGCCGTGTCGCACGACTTTAGAAATTAATTGTCTGCCGACTCCCATCGCAATCGAGCTCAAATGCATCGCGGTTATCTCATGATGCCTCCGATGAACTTCCAGAAATGGATTGATGAAAATAGGCACCTTCTGAAACCCCCCGTCGGCAATAAGGTGATTTACAAAAATAGCAATTTCATCATCCAGGTCGTGGGGGGGCCGAATGAGAGGACAGACTTTCATGTGAACCAAAGTGATGAATGGTTTCATCAACTCGATGGGTCCATATTTTTACGGACGATGAATAAAGAAGGTAAGTTCGAAGACATTCATCTCCAGGCCGGTGATATCTTTCTTCTTCCGGCGGGGGTTCCGCATTCGCCTCAAAGAAGTGCAGGATCGATTGGTCTTGTGATCGAAAAAACGAGAGAAGAAAAAGACATCGACGGGCTCCAGTGGTACTGCCGAGGCTGTGGAAAAAAACTCTACGAAGAATTTTTTCATTTGAAAAATATTGAAACGGATTTTCCCGCGGTTTTTAATCGCTATTACAATTCTGAGCACGTCAAATGCATATGTGGAGTTGTGAACGGTAGGACCTGGTCATGAAAATCGATATCCACACGCACATCCTTCCCCCAGAGATTCCCAAGTTTAAAGACAAGTTCGGTTACGGCGGCTTCATCGAGCTCAAGCATCAGCACGTTTGCGGAAAGAGTTGTGGCGCGGACATGGTGGATGATTCCGGTAATTACTTTCGGCGCGTTGATCCCAATTGTTACGATGCCGAGGCAAGAATCACGGACACGATTCAGGTTCTTTCAACCGTTCCAGTGATGTTTTCTTATTGGGCGAAACCCTCTGACGGTGAGTACGTTTCCCAATACCTCAATGACCACATCGCTGAGGTTTCGAAAAAAAATCCTCAGAAATTTATTGCTCTGGGAACTCTTCCTATGCAAGCCCCCGCACTGGCGGTCAAAGAACTTCTCCGGCTAAAAAAACTTGGCGTCGCTGGAGTTCAAATTGGATCCCACGTCAACAATTGGAATCTCGATGAGAAAGAACTTTTTCCCGTTTACGAGGCCCTAGAAAACCTCGGCATGTGTCTCTTCGTTCACCCTTGGGACATGATGGGGCAGGAGAAAATGCCCAAGTATTGGCTTCCTTGGCTTGTAGGAATGCCAGCTGAGACGAGTCTCGCAATTTGTTCAATGATCTTCGGTGGAGTTTTTGAAAAGTTTCCGAAGCTGCGTGTGGCCTTCGCTCACGGCGGGGGAAGTTTTCCGATGACAATCGGAAGAATTGAACACGGATTTAATTGTCGCCCAGATCTCGTCGCGGTCGATAATCATGTCAATCCCAGAAACTATCTGGGAAAATTTTGGCTTGATTCATTGGTCCACGACCCGGATGCATTAAAATATATCGTCAAGCTCATGGGGAGCCATCGGGTTGCCTTGGGAACAGACTATCCTTTCCCACTGGGAGAAGATTTTCCGGGCAAGCTCATTGAATCAACTGATTTTTCCCCTGAAATTAAAGCGCAACTTCTTTACAAAAACGCACTCGAATGGCTTGGTCTGCCCGAAGATAGTTTCGTTTGAAATTTTTTTTACTCCTATTAACTTTCATTTCCTGCTCTTCACAGAAGCTTTGTTCCTCTGATCTTCAAGATATTGTGGCGGAAGATCAGGCAGACAGAAAAAAGTTTTTTCAAATGTCGGACAGCGAATTAACGGATCTCAGCTATAGAGATTCAGGGCGAAGAGAAAAAGTTCTCGAGCTCTCACGGATGGGGTGTCTAAATACCGCAGAAGATTACAAGGCCGCTTCTCTCATTTATCAGCACGGAGAAACTGCCGAGGATTATTTCCGAAGCTTGAATTGGTCTAAGAAGGGTATTGCTCTCGGAGATACTTCGCAAAAGAGTATGCTGGCCGCCAGCCTTGATCGGTATCTAGTGAAGTCGGGAATGAAGCAATTATTTGGTACCCAGGCGACGAAAGGTCCGGGATCAAAGTGTTGGTGTATCGAGCCGTATGAAGAAAGTTTTTCCGACGGCAAACGATTAGAATACACCGGCAAAAGAATCAAAGATCAGTACTTCTGGGTGGGCCAACTGAACACCGGAAAAGATTGCAGCGTCCCACTTTGTGATCAGTCGCTCAATTCCACACCCGAAGAATACATCCGCGGATTGTAGTCTTAGGGTCTTTGAGAATCGTAAACGATATCGAGCTGAGTGGCGATTTTCTCAGGCAGCTTCGGTCTCATCGATTTTGGAATGAGAAAAGTCGCGAGATTAAAGAGATCGAGGAAAGCTCGATTTCTCTCAGTCGTTGAACGGAGATACTCGTGACCTGATGAACCACCCGTTCCGATCTTTGTGCCGAGAATTCGTTGGACCATGATGGCGTGACGATATCTCCACGTCGTAAATTTTTCGTCAATTTCAGTCAAACTATTGAGCACTTTAAAAGGCATCTGAAGGGCCGGATAGTCTCGGTAAAGGTAGATGAATACGCATGAGAGCATTGCTTTCTGGGAAAGACGAACCTTTCCTTCGGCGTGCCAAACATCGAAGCTCTTTGAATCGAGAAGTGTGTGAAACGTTTTCTCCGTCATGTCGAGATTTTTTAATTCCATTAGTTTCAAGCGGTCATCGAGACTTGGGTTGGTCGAGATGATTTCTCTATCTTGAGAGAGCATCGTTTTTACTGCCTCAGAATAATCACCCCAAAAATCAAAACCTTCAAACTTACTAAAGGGCATCCGCGCAAGCCAGGCTTCGATCACTTCGAGCATGGATATTTTTCCTTCCGCTTCTTCGAGTGTCTTTTTATCTTCGGGCTTCAAGCGTGAGTTGAAGAATTGCTTTTCTACCTCCATCCGGTGATGCGCTTTAATTCCCAGAGTCGCTTCGATCAAGCGGAACTGAAGACTCTGGAAGCCTGAAGCGGGGACTAGGTAATCGCGAAATTCCATAAAATCGAGACTCGTCATCGTTTCCATGACGTTAATTTGATCGATCAGAAGGTCCTGAATCTTAGTCACGCGTTCTAAGCGGCGATTGATGACGGACAGATCAGTCGAGGGAATAAAGGGCTTTTCCATGATCGTACGAATGGAATCAAGCTCGTGGAGGATTTGTTTAAACCATAGCTCGTAGGCCTGGTGAATAATGATGAAAAGCGTCTCATCATGGGCCTCTTTACCGTGTTTCACACTTTCCGGGGCCTGAGCGTCCAGGATTTTGGGAAGTTGCAGGTAGTCAGCATAGTAAACAGGAGTTCTGATTTTCATAATATTCTTCCCAAGAATCCGAGTGGAGGGTATTTTGTTCTCTTACGGAGATCATTCTATGAAAAAAAGCTTCACTCTATCAATTCAAACCATCAGTTCAAATATCGAACAGCTCAAGAAACTAATGGCGTCCCGCAACCTTGACGGGATGTATATTTCTAGCTTTGACCCATTCATCAGTGAATACGTGCCACTTGAGGACAATCACCGCTTCTATTTCACCGGATTTACCGGATCCATGGCGGAAATTCTCATTCCCGCCAATGGTCGAGTGCGTCTCTATGTGGATGGCAGATACCATGAGCAGGCCGATCTTGAGGTCGATAGCAAAGAAGTTGAGGTCATGAAAATTAGCTCGGACTCATCGACAACGGAAGAGCTCGCGCGCGATATTAAAAAACTTGGAATTAAGCGTCTGGGCTACGAAGCCGATCGTACTACTCTTAAATACCTCAAACGTATTTCAGAGGCTGCTCAAGAGACGGTAGGACTTCTGGCGGGGGAGCTTGGAAAATCGATAGAATTTTCACCCTTAGCACCACTTAAGCCAGTCACTTTTGTTCCTCGCAATCAAAGAGGTCGCGATACCCTGGAAAAAACGCGTATGATTCTTCGCTCAGAAAAAGAAGCCATCTACCTCACCGCACTCGATTCTATTGCCTGGATGACCAATTGCAGAGGGTATCACCTTCCATTTTTAAGTTCTTTTTACTCAAAGGCACTCGTTACAAAAGAAAGAGTTTATGTCTTCGTTTCTCCCGAAACGGTGATTGATCCTAAAGCAAAAACGGAAGCAGGTCTTGAATGGATCCATCTTCCGTTTGCGAATCTGCCGGAGGAGCTTGAGCGACTTCAAAATACTCTTCATCTTGAGAGAGTCTTTTTTGATCCAGGGATGATTAATTCGGCAGACTTTGGGATGCTTGTGAGAACTTTCGGGACGGAAAAAATTTCGGAAAAAGAGGGTGGCGTTTACGAATTTCAATCGATCAAAGAACCGGTTGAGCTGATGCAGGTCGAGGCCTCTTTTCGAAAATCGGATCAGGCGATATTTAAAACGATCAAATGGGCAAAAGACTCAATCAAGGCCGGAAAAAGAATCACGGAGCTTGATCTCTATCACGAGACGACAAAAAAATATCAGGCCGAAGGTGCCGTTGAGCAAAGCTTTAACACCATCGCGGGAGTGGGACCAAATGGTTCGATTATTCACTACGGAAATCCCTCCGACCAACTCGTGATCAAAGACACCGACATGATCCTTCTCGATTCGGGTGGATATTTTGACGGCGGCTGGGCCACTGATACGACGAGAACTTTTTTTGCCGACGGAACGAAGCAGCCTCATCCCAAGATGAAAGAAATATATACCCTCGTTTTGAAAGGGACTCTTGGTCTTCAGAATGCCGTGTTCCCGGATGGAACTCGTGGAAACGTTCTTGATGGGTACGCCCGCGGACCGATGAGAAAAAAAGGTTACGATTACAATCACGGCACTGGCCACGGTGTTGGTGTTCATGTGCACGAGCCGGGAGTCAGGATTTCTTCAATCTCCAGGGTTCCCATGAAAGAGGGCCAGATCGTTTCCATTGAGCCGGGAATTTATATCCCGGGTTTCGGTGGGGTGAGACTTGAAAATATCGCTTACGTTGAAAGACACCCTGAGTATTCAGGGATGCTGAGATTTAAATGTCTTGTGTACATTGGTTTCGAGGAAGCACTGATTGATAGGGAACTTTTAAATTCCGAAGAGAAGGCCCAGCTTGAGGCCTATGAGGCGGAGTGCTTAAAACGCGGGACGAGTTTGAGAGCGCTTTAAGAATTTCAGGACCTCAGCGAAAATCATTAAACCAAGAAATCCGATTCCCATTTGCCAGAATGGTGTACCACCACCGCTCTGGTCATCATCTTGATCATCATCTTTTTTCACGATCATTGTGGAAGCCACGAGGCTATCCATTACTCCGCAGCCATCAATTTTCACGGGATAGAGATACGTCACTCCATTAATATCGTCTTGACCGAGACTTGATCGCTGATCGACGACTCTGAAGTACATTAAGGCTTCAGCTTCGGATTCAGCTGCGTGACCGAGGCCTATGGCGTGTCCAATTTCGTGAGCGATCACACCAATGCGATCATTCTCAGAAAGTTTACGGAGACCTTCGCCAGCAATATTGGCGTTGTTATTAATCAGAATCACAGCACCCTTAATCTTTTGACCGGAAAAAGAATTTGGGACTGTCACGGCAACAACAGAATTATTGGTAAAATTATTCGCATTAGAGTTGCAAGAAATCAAAATGCCCTCGACCGGAGGAATGAGAGCGTCGCCATCAGCGGCGGCGTCAACGATGCAGGCAGTGTCAGTGGGCGAGCAAAGTCTCGCCGTATTTATGTCCACGGTGAGGATCGGAGTCGCAAACCCTGATGGTTTTAAGCGAAGGCGTGAGGTCGGAACCTCGTTCCAGAAATCATCGACTGAAGGGCGAATGAGGCCTTCTAAAGATGCGGGAGTGATCCCCGCGCAGATGGAGTCACCGGCGACTGACACTTTCACTTTGCTTTTTTTGAAAGAGGCAGCGAAGTTGTTATTAAGCGTAAAGGCTTGGGCAAAAGAGATCGTAAAAAGAAACATGATTAAATATTTCATGTTATTCCCAGTAATGAGTAAGGAAAAGAGTGTAAGAAATCTGACGGCGTTCTTCCTGGAAAAGAGAATACGTATAAGTTTGCACCCGCGCGGACCAGTCCTTGGTAAAAAAAGCTTCTGCGCCTAAATCAAAAGTATTATTAAGAGCACTCCGGTTTTCATCCGGATTGTAGAAGGTCGATTTTCCTGTTCCGTTACTCAATTGGGTTTTTCCGCCTTTCCCGTGCATGTTGAGCCACATGAGACTTGTTCCTGCGCGCACTCTTAACCAATCAAACAGATCGTAGCCAAAATCTCCTCGGAACATGAAAAGATTCCTGACCATGTTGGAGCTCGCTGCGTCCAAAGGAAGAACCCAATTCACCTCTGGGAGAAATTTCCAGGCCGGTGCGAGAGAAAATTTCATCCCGAAGCCTACGGTGGGAGCAAGATCAAATTTTCTTTGTGATCCGGATGAATCACTTTGAACGTTGTTGAAAAATTCTGTGTGCGACCCGAAGTGAAACGACCAGGCTTCGATCTTCTCCCAACCATTGGATGTGGTGGATACATTTTGCGTCGGAACTGAGGGCGCTGGCTTTCCACGTTTCGCAGATGTTTCGGGAACGAAAGATTGGCCGTAACAATGACCGACAGCCGCAATCAAGAATAGGAGAATAAACCGCATCCTTAATTGCTATCAAATTAAGTACGCTCTCGCTATCATAGACCTGTTTCCGGAGAGAAATTATGTTCGAAAATTTTCAGGTTCCCGTAGAGCTTATCCCCAGTGATCCACGCTTCGGTGTTGGCCCTTCGCTTATTCCAGTTGAGCATTTAAAAAATCTCGTGGCCACGGGCACTTCACTTCTTGGGACGAGCCACCGGAAACCTGCGGTAAAAAAAATAGTCAAAGAATTACAGGACGGACTCCGTTATTATTTTAAGTTGCCGACTGATTACGAAATCGTTCTAGGAAACGGCGGCGCAACTTTGCTTTGGGATATGATTGGACTTGGGATGGTCGAGAAATCTTCTCTCCATTTTGTGACCGGGGAGTTCTCTGAGAAATGGTACAAGGCCCACGCGCAGATTCCGTGGCTCAAGGCCCGCCAGATTAAAGTGGAAGCTGGTCACGGAATTAATCCGAAAGATGAGCCAGGTTATGATTTGATTTGCTCAACTCTGAACGAAACTTCCACCGGAGTCATGAGTTCATTTCTTCCGACACTGCAGGATCCTCATGCGCTCATGGTGCTCGATGCAACTTCTGGTGCTGGTCAGATAAAAGTAGATTGGAACAAAGTGGATGTGTATTACTTTGCTCCTCAAAAAGTCTTCGCTTCTGATGGTGGTCTCTATATCGCAATTCTTTCCCCGAAAGCAGTGGAGAGAGCACTTCGTCTTCAACAGGACAAATCACGTTACATTCCGGAATACATGAAGTGGTCACACGCAATTGAAAACTCTAGGCAGAATCAAACTTACAACACCCCAGCGATTACGACGATCTTTCTCATGAACGAGCAAGTCAAGCTCATGAATAAACTGGGTGAAGAAGCAGTTGTGAATGAGGCAAAAAGAAAAGCTGATCTGATGTATGGTTGGGCGGAATCAAAAACATATCTCAATCCTTTTGTGCGTGAAAAAAGTATGCGCTCACACGCAGTCATCACGATCGACGTGGATGATCGCTACAAAATGGATGATCTTGCGGCAGTACTCAGAGCAAAAAACATTGTCTATGACATAGAAGCGTACCGAAAACTCAATCGGAATCAGCTTCGAATAGCACTCTTTCATAATATTGCTTACGACGATCTTGTGAAGCTCACCAAAATAATTTCACTCGCCATCGAATCATCCAACTGATTTATGCAGAGTGCACTGACCCTCAATTCGTAACGCTTTAGCTTGTCTTAAATTTCATCTTAGGCCGACGTACTCCATTTCAATCGTTTGTCTTCTATTCTTAAAATTTTTGACGGTGTTATCTTGTCATCTTGAGGGAGCTCTCAAGTGTGCGCTATAAAGCCTGAGTTTTTTTGATTCTTAACCAAGGAAGACTTGATGAAAAAAATCCTGATCGCTTCATGCATTTTGCTAGCGACGAATGCTTTCGCTTACAGATGGGATGGCGCAAATAGTCCGTTCAACATGAACCGGATTGCCAAAACGCCTATGATCACTAGCTTTGAAGATTTGCCGACCACGGCGAGTCTGGCCGATAATCGTTACGCGTGGTCTGAAACATATTGGCCTTCAAACAGAGGCGGAATTGCGTACCGCTGGAGTCATCCGGACCCTCAGCCGTTCAAATACCGGTTTCACTCGCGCGATGAATTGAAGACCATGTCTCAGCTACAAATCGGACAGCTTTCACCGGCAGAGCTCTATGACATTGCTCAAGGAGATTACAGCTACACTTTAACAAAAAAAGTTCTCGCCAAGTTCCACGCCCGCGATCTTTGGTGGGAAGGAATTTGTCATGGATGGGCACAAGCAGCCGCGAATTATCCTGAACCCTCAGCGATTGTTGTGACCAATAAAGATGGAATTAAAGTTCCGTTCGGTTCGTCGGATGTCAAAGGACTTCTGGCCCATCACGAAGCTTATAATTTCGGCGGAACATATGGTTTCGTCGGGAAGCGCTGTCGTGTTCGCGGGAAAGTTCCTGGCGAAGAAGATGTCCGCGATGGTCAGCTTCCCACTCCGACCATCGATGAACTCAGTAGCACGGACTGCAAAGACGTCAACGCAGGATCATTCCACGTCGTCGTTGCGAATCTGATTGGGATTCATTCTCGGTCATTTGTTGCTGACATTGATCGCTTAAACGATGTTTGGAACCAGCCCATTTATGGGTATTCATCCTCTGTGAAAAACGAAGAAACGGTCACACCGGATCATCGCCTGCAGGGGATCGAGCGCAGAATGAGAATTGCGACTCAGTTCACCTATGGTGAGGAGTTACAGTTCTACACAACGGAACTCGCCTCTCAAGGAAAAGATAACTTCGTCTCAAAACTCCCTGTCACAGGAACAACGCATCAGGAATATCGTTCCAAGAACTACGAATACATTCTAGATCTGGACGGATCAGGAAAAATCGTCGGTGGAGAATGGATTTCAGAAACACGTCCAGACTTCCTTTGGATCTACGACCGCGCGGCAAAGTTTAACAATAAGGTGATGCCGCTGTCGGGTCTCAACGCTATCTACAGGCCCGTTCGTCGTTAATGTCGCCTGAATCATCTCAAAGAGAGTTATTCATGAAGAATATGTTCTATGTATTTGTCCTGTTCTCATTCCCTGCGCTTTCGGAAACGCTGACAGATAAAATTCATTCGGTGGTGAAGTCATCTCCTGATTCCCACATCGTCCGATTCCAAAACGGGAGAGTGGGATTTGTCCGGAGTGATCTCCTCCGAGTGATCAAAACTTCGGTGGGATCAGAAGTCCAAGTTCGCCTTGACTCTCGGAGTGTAATCCGACAGATGACGATTCTAAAAGCACCTCGAGAGATCTATGATATTTATTTAAAACAAATTCTCGATGTGGATCCACCTCCATTTGAACCGACCATGATCTCGAGCGCTAAAGTCAAAGAGATTTTCAGTTCGCTTAATCCTAACTTCAGAAGACTCTCAGAATGCTCTGATCGCACGCACGTGTGGGCTTTTGATGAATTCAAAAAATCGGGAATCAAGTCGCAAAAGGCTTTCGTTCTTTTTACTGCTTCCTACATTAATCGAGTCCGCTTTAAATGGTGGTTCCACGTTGCTCCGATGTTTGCGGTTGAGACTTCCGGAGGAATCCAGAAGATGATTACGGATGTCATGTATAAAGATCGCCCAGTCTCTTTGAAGGAATGGACGAGCATGATGGTCTTCAGCGAGCGTGACTGCAAAATGACGAGGAAGTTTTCCGAGTACGATGTGAATCCTCAGACGGAAGACTGCTACATGATGTTCGGGAGTATGTATGATCGTCTACCGAGTGATCTGAGTGCTCAAGAAACGGTCGGGATTTTCCGCTCAGAATGGAATGAGACCGAAGTGAGTGGAGCGCGCGCTCGAGCTTTTAATGTGGGGAGGATTCTGTGAAGAATTTGACCATGATCATGATTCTTCCTCTCCTGGTTCTCACTGCCTGTGGCGGCGATAGTGGTGGAAGTGATAAAGCTCAGGGCGAAACGAATGCGGCGGTCGAAGCGTCCGATGGTGTGTACCATGCTCATCTTCGTCCTTTAAATCCGCGTTCAAATGGGTACCTCCCACACGGAGGAGCAACTTTTCGAATTGATGGGGATAAACTTTCCGTCACGACTTTCTTGGACGATGCTTCGGGAGTTATTCATCGCCAAAGTATTCATACTGGAACAATTTGTCCGTCCTTATCGGAAGATAAAAACCGTGACGGTATGATCGACTATACCGAAGCATTGTCAGCAGTCGGCAGTGTCATGATCCCACTTGACGCTGATTTATCAGCGCAAGAAAAGGGGGCCGAGATTTATCCGAGAGGCCAATCATTTACGTATAACAAATCCGTTTTTATTTCTGAGATGGTGAAGAATCTTTATGAAGCTGATCCCGTGCTGAATGATGAATTTATAAAATTCTCACGAGGTGATAGGTTAAAACTTGTTGGGCGAGTCGTTCTGGTGCATGGAACTAATGCTAGTGACCTTCTCCCCGGAACGCTGGGCACTCGAGGGTCAGAGGAAGCCAATTTAGCTCTTCCCGTGGTTTGCGGTGTCATTTCTCCTGTTCCTTAAGTTAATAGAAAGACTGGGAAATCATCTTCCTTCCCTCATTGAATAAGCACATCCTTCCGATAGGGTCTCATGTGGAAAAGCATGGGACCTTTGATCATTATCTTTCTCCTCACTTCATGTGGTGAAAAAAAATCAATAGAGCCGGGGATCACTTCTCGGAGTTCTTTGATTGAGATCAAGGGCGCACCTCAGGCGACTCAAAAAGTTCCTGGTGGGGAAGTTTTGATTTATCGAGGGAATGAAAAGTTTCAAATAAGTTCAGAGAAAGTTAGTGCTACCTTTCGTGATCCCACGGGGGATGAAAGAAATGTTCTCTACTGGCGGCATCGTTTTCGCGACTGTTCGGTAAAAGAATTTCCCCTCTCTGAAGAATTGATTCCGGAGATGGAACTTAAATGCGCGGCACGAGGACAATCCATCGTGTTTGTCAAAAATTCTGGCAAAGTTTCGAGGATCACAGAATATGAAAAGAATTAGTCTTTTCTTTCTTCTGGGCCTTTTTCTTACCTCTCTTTCTTACCGACAAGGAGAGGGTCCCGCACTCATTACCTATAAAAAAGAAATCCAAAAAGAAAGATCTCTTGCTTCTGAAGAAAGTTCTCAATGCATGCGCGATCTATTTACCACTCAGACTCTTAAAGGAGAGGTCAAAGAATTAGAAACGCTCATGGATACGAATCGCCTGAGTGGGCGTTGGAAGCATCTCGATTTATCGGAGCTTCCAACGAGTGCGGCCGTCTTTCTTACTAAGTTTGGCGATAAACTGGGTGATAAAACGACCAGCGAATCAATCGATGCGAGTAACTGCCGAGACGTTCCTTGCCTCTTCAATACTCTCTACGGAACTCCGGATGGAATCGCTGGTTACGTTCACTATCTTTGGTTTTTGAGAACGGGGATTTATCTCGCCGCTGATAACGTCGTTCCCGACCAGCAGATTCAGACCCCGGGTATTTATAATGGAAAATCACACCCGCTCGTTTCGTATCTTCTAGATGATGATGAACTCTACGGCTTTTGGAGATTATCAAAACTTTTAAAAGCTCCTTACTCGACTCTGACATACCTTAAAGAAATTCAGAGAGTCCCGAGGGGCGAGGCGATGGAGGGAAAAAACTCCGGAGCTTGTGGTCTGGCAAACAGTGACGGATGGATTACGGTTTCTGATTCCTGCCTTGTGGTGTACCCAAGAAGTGATGGAGGGTACCTATTTCCAGCTGTCATTCATGAACTCTCTCATCAACTCGACTTTGAAGAAGGTCGGCGTCTCAATGATGATTTTTTTCGTTCCCACATGAGGGACTATACGGAGATGACTGGATTTGAAATGATGGAGTATCTAGACTCCAATGGTTTAAATATTCGCAAGTGGTTGCTCAAACCGGACTCACGTCTCGTTTCGGATTACGCTAAGACTTCACCGCACGAAAGCTTCGCCGAGCTCCTCGCTTACTATGTCGTGGATGGCGACGATGTAAAAGCAAAAGTCGATCAAGCGGCACTCAATTTTGCGGCGGGATATTTTCAAGGGAAAAATTTCGAAGTGCAAAACCAAGCCGACGGTTGGGCAACACAAGCAGGAATTCTCAAAACGAATGACGTTTTAAAAGCGATGGTCAGTTGCTCGTCACCGGAGTGCCTTGATCAATCGCTTAGTCTTCTCACTCAGGAAGAGCTGGGGCGAATTAGATCGCTCGAGCCAGATGGATGTAGAGTTCTTACCAATCCACTCATCGCCCAAACACTACCGGGTAAGATTAGAGAAGCTCTCAACGAGACCACCGCGAAGCTTAAGTTCTCTGGATCAGAAAATCCTGAAATGAAACAAAAGCTTCTCGATAATTTCGACCTCGTTCTCAATCCGGAAGATGCCTACACTAGCTATTTTATTTGTCATAGCCAAAATGCTGAATGCTACCCACGCGAAGTAGCTTCGAGAAAAGGTCCCAAGCTAGAAGAGTTCGGAGAGGCAAAAGGAGCTCTTCTTGCGTTGTATTTAGAAACGTATCGTTTTGAGAGGGTCCAAGACGAAGTGATTAGTTTTTATAAGAGTCTTCTGTCTTCGCGCGAAGGTGTGATGAAAATAAAGACAGATGAGTTGTGGGAAAGTTGTAAACAGATTCCCCCCTCTGATTCAGCTCCCCCGAGGGGAAATGATTACGTCGTCCGAGACGGATACATGGTCAGTTCTTTTTATCATTGCCTCAACCAGGGATTTAACTCAGGATTAAATGCGACGTTAGATGCCGTTAAGCTTCGTGAGTTTACGCCGAAAAATCGTGAGGAGAGATCTTTTGTTCTCCATCTCCTCAAACCAAAATTTACGGAGACGTTGGATCACAAACTTCAGAATGGAAGGAAGTATGAACTTCGATACCGTGAGGCCTTCACTACCCAGTATGGGACTTGGCTCTACAATCAGATGAGATCAAATCGGTACTGGGTTCCAAGGGGAAGGAGGACTCAATCCGAACTTGAATTAGCTTGTAAACAGGCGGCAATAAAACACATCGGTGGAAATATCTTCTTTCATTTAAAAAAAGAACTCTACGAAGACCTTCTCAAAAAAACCTGCCAAGGAATAAACTAATCTCTTCTATAGCCGTTCAAAAATTCTTTTTTAAATTCCAGGTATCTGTCTTCAAGAATGGCTTCGCGCGCGCGCACGGCAAGTGATTTATAGAATGCGATGTTATGAGCGGTCGCCAGAATCTGACCCAGTATTTCGTTTGAGTCAAAAAGATGTTTGATGTACGCACGGGTGAAATTCGTGTTCACATAGTCTTTGAGATTTGGCTCAATCGGAAAAAAGTCACGGCGATAATTCTGATGGTCAATGCGGATCTTACCACGGTTCGTAAAAAGAGTTCCGCCGCGAGCGAATTTTGTGGGAATGATACAATCACTCATGTCAATTCCGTTCTCCCAGATCATCAAAAGATCCTCTGGCATGCCGACCCCCATCACGTAGCGGGGTTTGTCTTTTGGCATCAGTGGGGCGGTATATTTCACAATACTTTGCATGTGCTCAGGGCCTTCGCCAACGGAGACTCCACCGATGGCGTAGCCCGGAAGATCGCGCTTCACAACTTCTTCGACACAGATTTTACGATACTTCTCATAGACACCTCCCTGGACAATTCCGAAGAGGGCCTGCTTATCGTTTTTCCAGACTTCGATACAACGATCCAACCAGCGGTGAGTTCTGGCGATAGATGTTTCGACATATTTTTCAGTGGCGGGGAATGGAATACATTCATCAAAAGCCATCATGATATCGGAGCCAAGGTTCTGCTGAACCTGGATAGAAATTTCGGGTGTGAGGAGAACGTTTTCGCCCTTCGCTCCTTTGAAATTGGCCCCTTCTTCAGTGATGGAGTTTTTTTGAAGTGAGAAAACTTGGAACCCACCCGAGTCAGTCAGGATAGCTCGGTCCCAGGCCATAAACTTATGAAGACCACCGGCCTTTGCAATGAGCTCCGAGCCTGGGGTCAAGTGAAGGTGATAGGTATTCGAGAGCATGATTTCGATATCGAGATCTTTGAGTTCTTTGGGCTGGAGTGCTTTGATGGCACCATGAGTTCCTACGGGCATGAAGACGGGAGTTTTAATTTCACCATGCGGAGTTATGATGGTTCCGGCGCGGGCACCGCAATGTTTGTCCACGTGCTCGAGTTTGAATTTAAAATTGTCATTAATCGACGAACGAGTGTTCATAAAAGAATTTCCTGCGGCAAATTGTTTTCCAGAGGCCCACGAGCCCCGGCATTTCCAGTAGAGGAATGTGTATGGGTCATCCTTATCAATATCTCATACCTTTGTTGAGCCTTTTCTGGGTGAGGGTAGATCTTACAGACTTATGGAGGCTGAATATTTCCGTACATATTATTGATATCAGGGATGGTGATACTCTCACCGCCAGTTCGGGCCATCGAACTTTCAAAGTCCGATTATCAAAAATCGATGCCCCCGAGCTTGATCAACCTTTTCATGGGTCAAGAAAGAACGCCGGCATAGCTTCAAGAGATTGCCTGCGCCGAATGACCCCTGAAAAAGCAGTCCTTTCCGTCGAAGGCTTTGACGTTTATCACCGTATTTTAGGAGATGTGGAAGGTCTTAATCTCAGAGCAGTTGAGGAGGGATGCACGGGGCTGTATCCACATGCTCATTTTTCTTCGGTCAGGGAAAAAAGTATTTATCTGAGAGCACTCTCATCGGCGCGGAAAAAAAGAAGGGGAGTTTGGGCATTCAAAGGCTACCTCCTTCCTAAAAAATGGCGCAGACTTAGTAAACCAAACGCACACCAGCGGTCGCACTGACGAGATCATTACCCAGTGACTTATCCGCCTGAACGAACACTCTGACGAAGGGAATGTTTAACTGCACGCCGAGAAATCCACGCGCCGTAAAGGGAGTCGGATTCCCAGTGGCATCGATATCCGCTTCCGGTCTTACTTGTATCGTTGGATTTGTCGGACACCCCGCACCGGTACAAGAAATGGAAGATGCCGACCCATTCACATCTCCAGTTCCTTTGGATTTACCCCAGTTGTAATCGACACCAATACCTGTGTAGAGCGAAAGAAAATAAAGAAGCTGAACATCTGTCGAAAGTGCCAGCGGGATGGAATGAGTTGTTGTTTCAATCTGAGCTTCTGGACGTCCACTGACGGTTCCGGTGTAGTCTTGTCCTGGCTGATCGAACTCATCAGCATTCTCACTAATCTCCGATTGGAAATTGATGTCGTTCTTATTGTACTCATAACCGAAAGTGAATTTGACTCCACCCCAGCCGAGTAATTTATTTCCGCGGCCTTTGATCCAGTCGTACCGAAAGTGAACACCGAGTGCCATCATGTCGAGCTCGGCGTCAGATCTCTCACCTGGCTCATCATTGATGTTCTGTTTGAAATTATAGTTCATGAAGTTCAAGTAAAGATTCAATCGGTCCGTATCCATCCCTAATAAACGTTTAGAATTCATCCAAGAAAGATTCATCCCAAGAATAACTCCAGGAGCGACGGCCGCGCCGGAAAGATCGGAGTCCGTCTGACTATCTTTGTGAAGATCGGCGCCCACACCGACTCCTGCACCGATTAAAAAGACATCCATATGAGAAGCGTAATCAGTCCCGATTCCTTTACCGGCCATGACCGATGAATCTGCCATCCCGTCCATCAAACGAGTCGGTGTTCCACTTGGAAGATTCTCGTTCACTTCGGCTTCAACTTCGGCGAGCTGAGAATCGACGTAAGTACAGAAAGATTGCTCAGGGACCCCAGCACTACAAGTCACTCCGTAATCGAGTACCCGGATGTTAAAGAGCTGGGCTGAGGCTGAAAGAGGAATAAGGGTGAGAAGAATAAGAATGATTTTCATAGCTAGAGTGTAATGTTGAACGTCGCCCAGGAACATTCAGAATATTTTACCCTGCCACTGACAGGGCCTTAACCCATGTGGTACATCTCCTTCAACTATTCAGAGGATACACATGGCTTTTTTACGCGAGTCTAAACTCCACCCCCAACTTGACGGCTTTTTTGAAGAAAAAGGACTGAAGACTGCCACTCTTATCCAAAAAAGGGTCATTCCTGAGATCCTTGATCGGAAATCCCTCGTTGTCCTTTCGGAAACTGGTTCGGGAAAGACTCTCGCTTACGCCCTTCCGATCGCGAGTAAAATTAAAGAGCGCGAAGAAAGAGTCGGACGAAACGAAGTCAAGGGCGCGCCCTACGCTCTCATCGTGGCCCCGACTCGGGAACTAGCGAACCAAATCTTTCAAGTTTTCAAAGGTATTTCTTATCATCTTAAAGTTCGTGTGCGCGATCTCACCGGTGGAGATACGCATGCGAAGATGAAGTCTGTGGCGGGTGGATCTTACGAGATCCTTATCGCGACTCCATCACGTGTGAAAAGTGCTCTCCAGAAAAAAGAACTCCAACTGGGTCAGCTTCAGTATGTGATCTTCGATGAGGCCGACCAGCTCTTCGATATGGGATTTAAAAAAGATCTCGATTTCATGATCGAGTATTTTGATAAAAGTACCGTCCAATTTGGCTTCATCACGGCCACTCTTCCTCCGGACGTCGAAACGTACATCATGGAAAAATTCGCGGAAGTAAAATTCTCACGGATTGCTTCAGATGTTTCTCATGCCCCTCAGTCAAAAGTTGAAACATACAATGTGAAAGTCGAGCCCGAAGAGAAGGCGACGATCGTGCGGATGTTCCTTGAGAAACAAGCAAAAGGCCGTGGGATTATTTTCACGAACCAGCAGAACCAAGCGGAAGATCTTTTTAAATATCTCTCCGAGAAAATGCCGAAACTAAAAATGAAGCTTCTTCACGGAAGTCTCGAGATTAAAGAACGTGAGAGTGCGATTCGCGCCTTCGTCGAAAAGAAAGTTCAGATTCTCGTCGCCACCGATATTGCTGCGAGAGGAATCGATATTCCGGACCTTGAATGGGTCGTCAACTTTGGTCTTCCGAAAACGGGAATTTATTATCTTCACCGCTGCGGTCGCGTTGGTCGCGGAGGAAGAAGTGGCGTTGTGTACAATCTTGTCGCGCATCACGATTCCAAAATGATTGCGATGATCAATCAGGCGATCTCACAGGAGAAACATTTAAATCTTTCGATCATTCCGGAAGATAAAATGAAGGCCGAAAAGAAAATCCATCCGGCAAAAGTAAAAAAACAAGCGACTTTCCGTGGTCAGGAAGATTCGCAAGCTCCCAAGAGAAAGCGCGGAAAGCGTGATGCTCCCACTACGGCCAAGAAGAGGTATCTCGCTAAAGATGAAACGCCGGCAGCTCCGAAAAGAAATCGCGGGATTAAGCGTCGATAAACTTCAGAACTTCGTCTTTCTTCTGATAAGTATCGTCATATCCAAGTTCGATGAGTGGCCCCGTATACGAATCATCGAACGCGAGATAACTCAAAAGATCTGATCCTTCTGTTTCAGAAACTCCCATTCCCTTTAAAAGATAACGAAGAAGTGGGGGTAATTTCTCAGGCAGGGTCTTGGCGAGTTTTCCCAAATCTTTCGTTGGTCTAATCATGAGGATAGGAATTTGTTTCTGATCGTTTCTTAATCCGCCGGAAAGGCGATTTATGTTTTGCAGTCTCTCAACATCACCTTCTAATGAGTCCAAAAAGATTGCATTCAGCATGACTCCGACGATTTGACCGAGAGTCGGATTGTGAGCAGCGGCGAAGGCGAGTTCTTTCATTTTTTCTTTCGCGTGAGGAAAGCGAATCCCGATCGCAATAATTTTATCTGCCCCGAGATGAATCGCCGGAGAAATGGGTGTTGTCTGACGAATGCATCCATCTCCAAAAAAACTTTCTCCAATTTTAATTGGGGGAAAGAAAAAAGGAATTGCCGACGATGCCATGAGGTGATCATCATTTAACTGACAGCGAACGGAGAATCGATCCGAGCGCGCCCAGTCTTGGACCGAATCGAGACCTTGATAAAAAATCACACTCGAACCGGTCGTATAATTTGTGGTCGAAAGAGAAATTCCAGAGAGGTGACCCTCATCGATATTCTTCTGAATATGTGCCATGT
>CANETG010000015.1 GCA_947440875.1 Bacteriovoracaceae bacterium | reverse complement strand
TTGTAAGGTTGGCATGAATAAAGCCGTTATTAAGCATTCTGACCAATAATTCGTGGATAGCGGTCTTTGACCGACCAAAGTGCCAGCTCCCTCAAATTCACCCTTGGCGCCACCCACTCAACCAGATAATTTCTTTGAAAGGCGAGTGGTTCGTCCACTTTAAAACCGCGGGCGCCATAATAAAATCGTCTACCTATACCGGATAAATCAACTTTGTTTCTATTCCAAGGTAATTATACTATAATTACCCTATGGTAAAGTTCGAGTGGGACTCAAATAAAGCAAAATCAAATCTAAAAAAGCATAGCGTTTCATTTGAAGAAGCATCAACTATTTTTTCGAGTGAGCAAATTCGAGTATTCGTTGATGACGCCAATTCAACAGACACCGAAGAGCGACTTGTTGCTATTGGTTATAGCTCGCATGATCGAATCTACAGAGAAGACGATGAAGTCATCAGAATTATTTCGGCAAGAAAAGCAACCAAACAAGAGAAAAATTTCTTTGAAGGAGAATAACATGAAAAAGAACTATGATTTTTCAGAGATGAAAGAAGTTAAACCAAGTTACCTTAAAAAGTTAAAGCAGCAAGTGACTATTAAGTTGGATACGCAGGTTATTGAGTATTTTAAATCCTTATCGGAGACTGTAGAAATACCCTATCAAACTCTCATAAATCTTTACTTGAAAGAATGTGCTGAGACTAAAAAGAAGTTGAAACTTAAATGGGGAAAGACAGCTTAACCTGGCACCTTTTCAAACTTGTCTTTCTTCCTATCAAGAATAAAATGATAGTATGAAAATATTCTTTCTAACTCTTCTTATAATAATTTCCTCTTGCAGATCACACTACGAAATTAAAACTGTAGTTGATCCCTGGCATGGTAATTATCTTCATACTTCCGGGGAATTCACTCTAATATTGAATCATTTTGACACGGAAGCTGTTGCCGGGGATGTCTTTGAAAAGAATCAAAAAGATTCACGAAATAGCTTCTTTGCTGAGATCAAAGGTAATACTGCGATATTTAAAGATAGAACAGATCCTGATTGCAAATTGACTTTAAAAGCGATCAATGGAGAAATTCACTTATTCGATCAATGTCATGGGATTAGTGAAATTGATGGAGTTTATAAAAGAACAGGGAATTATAAACCATGACAGATAGTTCAAGCCTTCCCTTCATCAGAATAGAAGTCGTCAATGATCTTAGGATTATTTTTTATCGAGAAGATGGATCAAGTGAGATCTATATCGGAGGAAGAAGGAATTGGAGAAATAATAATCCTGGAAATATTGGATATGGGAATGGGAAATTAGTTAAAAGTCTTGGGGCCATAGGGCAAGCAGGAGGATTTGCAGTTTTTCCTGATTATGAAACAGGTCGAAGAGCAATCCTTAGTGTTTTGAAGAAAAATGATTTTCAAGGTAGGACAGTTTCAAAGGCGATCGAGGTATGGGCACCTAAAGAGGATGGTAATGATACCGAATTATACAAAAAACATGTCCAAGCGTGGACCCAGATAGATTTAACAAGACAGGTAAACAGTCTTTCCGGCGAGGAGCTGGAAAAATTGGTGAAGGCAATTGAAAGAAAAGAAGGAAAAGGTGCTGGGAAAATAGTAGAAGTTCCTGCCCCTAGAACAAAGAAAAAGATTCTTGACGTAAAAAAGAACAAAGAAAATCTGATAATCCAGTATCTTATTGAAGGCCATGGATGGCTTCGCAAGACTGAGGCAGTAAACCTAGTCGAAAAAGATATTGTGGATGCAGTAATAGTGAAGAGGAAAAATGGCTATGTATTTCTCCGTAGTAGGCCCGACAGCACCAAAACGAATAATTTAGATGAGTGATAGTCATTCAGCCGAGCGCACCATTGATTTTCTCCTTTTCGGCTTTAGTAAGATTGGCATGGCTAAAGTCATTTTTAAGCATTCTTGCCAATAATTCATGGATCGCTGTCTTAGACCGACCAAAGTATTGGGCCAGTTCTCGCTCCGTTTTGCCCTGAATAAAGCGAAGAAGTGCCAGCTCCCTCAGATTCACTCTTTGCGTAACCCACTCAACTTGGTAATTTCTTAGAAAGGCGAGTGGTTCGTCCACTTTAGAACCGCGGGCGCCATTTTTTTCAAACAACATTAAATATTTCGGACCCTTCAGTAATTCTTTGTGTATGGATTCACCGGTATTTGGAATGAATTCTTCATGTGACGGCAAGAATATGAGTCGAGATGTTCGGTGGAGTGTAATGGCGAAGATCATTTTTTATTGAAGCGAAATTGAATTCCTTCGCTCTCTAGAATAGCGAATATACTTTCAACTTCTTTTTCTGAGGGCCCGCAAAACTTCATACTCAAACAGCCTTGTTTTTTCCCACCGCAACCAGTGCGAGCTTCAAGGGCGTGACGGTCGTTTTTATCTTTTCGAATCCTGCCTCTTCTAATGCCTTTTTAAGCAGTGGCTCACTGAATCGGGATGGATGAATGTTTTTTCGAGAAAAGCCTGAGATACGGGCAATGATTTCCAAAACTGTTCGCTCGAGAAAGGGAAGAAGAAAGAATCCATAATTAGGGGTACTGAGCCAACAAAAGCCGAATGGGACAAGTGCACTTTTAATTTTCGTCAAAAAAGCAGGATAATCCACAATGTGCTCAATGACTTCTTTCGCATAAATCACGTCGAAAGAAGTTTCGGCGGGATATCCATTAAAGTTTTCATCTACCAGGTAAAAGTTGGCTACGTCTTTATCGTGCCGTCTTTTATGTACTTCAAGAACCCTCGGATCAATGTCGAGCAGAGATATCTCAGCTCCTAAAGATTTGAGGAAAGAAAATTCATGAAAATCACCTGGGCCAATCACTAAAACTTTAGAGCCCAAGTTAATCTTTGATCCCAAAAATTCTCTGAGGTCGTCGAGTAAAGGCTTGTGATACAGGGACCACGGAAAACGGGAGGCTTTTGAATGATTGTCGAAATAGATTTCTTGCTTGCTCATTTTCTACACACAATCATGTATTCAAAAACGTTTGGAGACTGGGGGCCTAGAAGTTCCTGGTCCAGGTGGTAACATATTTTATGAGAAATCCAGTTTCGGAGGACTGGTGGAGTAATAAACCCCAGAAAATAATTGAGATACTTTCCAGTTAGAACCTTCACGAGAAAAGAAATGAAAGCTGTCGGGAGTCCTAAGCGAAACATAAATTCGGATTGTCCGTTACCAAGTCCGTAGACATTATCGATCTTGAAATTGAAGTTGGTTAAGATTGATTTCCAAATATTGTAATTGTAAAGATGCCAGTGCTGGAAGAAGCCATTAATAAGTCCAGAAAAGCTCATTGAAAGACGGGGAGAGAGTGAGTGGAGAAATTGTATACTCTTTCCTTTTAGTGCCCAGTGGGGTGTTGGCACGAGAAGAATAAAGACTCCGTCCTCATCCAAAAGCGCATAAATATTTTTTAAAGCCTTATCGATATAATACACATGTTCCAATGAGCAATTACCAATGATCAAATCAAATTTTTTGAATTTTATTTCATCAAGAAAGTTATCTGCGGAAACGTCTAAGCACTGGGAAGAGATGATCGAATTTGCCAGGGCGATTTCTTTTTTTGAAATATCGATACCATGGATGCGATCGAGACCTTCGGGCATGACATGAGTCCACCACTTGCCATCGCCACAGCCTATATCTAAAACTCTCGCTGCATCAAATATTTTATTGGATTGATTCAAGACTCTTAGGGCGTTAATTCTTGTAACCTCCCTGATGGTCAAAGACATGGGCGCCCACTCGAGATAAGTCTTGGTTATTTGCTGGATGGTTTTCATCATTTTTCTTTAATCATATGATTTTTAATTTACAATTATTATCTATGAACAATCAGTACGAACACAACCTAATTAAGGTCACACTCTGTGCTGGGCTTCTATTGCTCCTTGTTCTTTTACCGTTCAGTCTCTACGGCCAAGATGGGTACATTCTTTGGTTTCCTATCATCGCGGAGTACTTACACGGAGACGCAAGTTATCACGCCAGTGAAGTGATCTTTCAGGGGCAAAACCTTGCCTCCATTTACGGGGAACTTCCCTTCTGGAAACTCTTCAGAATGCTCGGCCCATCCATTAAAATTTTTCTGAATGCCACTCACTGGTCCTACGTATGTATGGCATTTATTCTCAGTATCTCAATTGTCAAAGGCGTCAAAAACAATTTTTCTTCGTTTGATATCTTTGTCCTGTTCCTCCTCGCTCTTATATCTCCAATTGTAATTAACCGAGTGATGGCCGGTCATCTCAATTTACTTTTCGGTACCCTCCCGCTTTTTGTATTTGTTTCACTCCTCTTCAACAAATCAAAAATCCACATAGCGTTTTGTATTTTTTGCATTTGGTGTGCGCTCAGCACGCAGGCGTTTCAGGTACTCGCTTACCATATCTTCTACTTACCGCTTCTTATTTGCCTCTTTCTAAGTTTTGAAACGGATCGAAAAAGATATGTTATCAATGCGTTGATAGTTTTTATCGTTGCCTTTGCTCTTAACTTTCCCAACCTCAAGGAAATGTACACCCATGCAGTAAGCTCAGATAATCTTAGAGGCCTTGACTCGAATGTCGTTTATTCTTATCTTACGAGCTCACTAAGCGACCTGATTCATTTCCTTGGATCCGGGCTGTATCCTGAAATCTTGAATCGACCGGTAGGCCAATACCACGAAATCAGCTACCCCGTGGGAGCGTTTCTTCTCCTTTCAATTTTCGGACTCAAGGACAAGAAAATTTGGATTTGTTTTTTTCTCAGCTTCGGTATTTTATTTTTATTCTGCATGAATATCCCTCCCTTTAATTTCTTAAGTGAGTTGCCGCTCATTAAGGCTTTTCGAGTTCCCCAGCGGGTCTTCATGCCTCTGAGTCTATTTATGCCATTGTGGGTGTACGCAAGGACAGATTTTACGGCTAAAAAAGGCGATTACGTATGGCTCGTCTCACTTGTCCTCGCAGCCCAGTGGATAAATTATTTTGAAGTGATTGCCTTTGCAGGTGTTGCCATCTTCCTTTTTTATAAAAAGTATCAATCACAAAAATATGCAATAATCCTTTCCTTGGCATGCCTATTCACGGGAACTGTGAGCAAGATCGAACCTTCTGTTCAGGCATTCGAATATTACCTAAAACTCAAAGAATCTCTTCTCCCACTTTTAAATCGGTACGACGGGAAAACTCTTCGGCACAATACCTTTTATTTTGAAACTTCCCAACCTGTCATGGTGAACTACGTCGCCCAAAGCATGGGAATAAATACCGTCGAAGGCTATGGCCATCCCCCCTCAAAACTCCTGCTCAAATTTAAAGATAAAACAGGATTAGATTTTCCTCCGACAACGAATATCTTTTATTTCGACGGTGTCACTGCAGGAAAAGACAATCTATTGAGAGAATTTGGTGTGAAAACAATTGTCGAATTTGATTTGAACAACAATCTTATGACTCGCGATTTAGTCCCTTAAAGATGACGTGATTTCTTATACGAAGGGATTCGGAGACTTGATCAAACGTAATCCCAGGCATCCTCTGCGAGAAACTTAGTTTTCACGGACACTGCGAATCCATTTACCAATGTTATTGAAGCTCAGATCATCGAGGCGGGTGTGCAGATTAGTAATTGTTGGCGCTCCATCTTGGTAACGTCCGTCAAATGTATAATCAGCTGCAATACCCACAACCTTCCATTCGCCATCAATCTCTGTGAGAAGTGGACCTCCAGAGTCACCCGGGCACAGAGACGCATGAACATTACTTTTCCCAAAGCCGGAAGTGATCCAGTTTGATCGACCCGTTACATCGAAAATTTCTTTGTATAGTGAGTGCTCGTGAGTAAGGTTTTCAGGGGCAATTAATTGAGTAATGGCGTATCTCATTTTCCCCGATCCCCCTGGCTCAATCGATCTTGTGCAACCAGCTCCAACCATTGCAACTTTCGTTCCTAATTCCAACTCATCAAAATGAATTGAGATCATAGGAAGATCTGGAGTTTCTTCATTAACGTTAATGAAAACGACATCTGATCGTCCGGGCGTCATTCGAGAAGAGCCCACTTCCTTGCCAGTACAATTAAACTGAGAACAATCTTTTATCCAAGTAGGGTGAACATGAAACGAATTAACTTTCACTGTGCCCCGATAAACTTTAAAAGTGAGATTCAATGAAGGTAAATTTTTACCAACACAGTGGGCCGCACTGATGAATTGTTTTGGGCCGACTTTCGTTATTGTGCAACCCAGATTGAATGTTCCCACTGCTGGAAATTTATCCCCCACCGGAAGACCATTTATCAGTTTATCTTGGGCCCAAGAGCCGGATGTGAGTAGAATAAGAATGAGGAAGAATTTCATCGAAGTGCCTCTGTTAGAATTCTATTTCCGAGACATCCTACTCAGAAGCATGAGCTTGAGGAAGTAGTCTGTTAAGAAATTTCCAATCACTCATAAAAGCACGGCATGTTAGAATACGAGAAAGAAAAGAGGAGGATTTATGCTTCAGCCACAAAAGTCCCTGTTTGACCCCATGTTAACTGCACGCATTCTTTGGGTTGCGCTTTCTTTTTCGACACTTCTCTATGGGTTTGTCTTATATTCAGCGGGTAAAGTCTCTGGCGTTTTTATACCGCAGAATGACCTTGCACCAATCGAGATGGCCGCACTCGCGATGAACTTTGTCGCACTTTTAGTTTTATCCTTCCATAAAAATAAAGTCGTTCCTCAGAAAGACTTTCAGAAGAAAATTACTGGCTATATCCTATGCTGGGCGCTCAATGAGTCGATCGCTATCTTTGGCTTCGCCGCTGTTTTTACGTCTGAGAGTGGGAACGCATTTTTCTACGTAACGAATCTAGCCGTTGCCTTAACGAGTAATGTTTTTACATTCCCCAGAAAGTAGAAAGAAGCCAACGTGGCTTCCCCTATCAATAAAATTTAAGCGATACTTTTTTACTTGCGAGCGCTTCCGCCGAACCAGGTCACCGAGGCGAAAACAACACCATAGAATGGTGAAAGTAAGATCACTCCGAGCTGTTTACCAAATTCAATATTATCTTCTGCAAGGAAGTTGGCTTCTTTATCCTGAAGCATAACGATCAAGTCTGAAAAACCCACGATGAGACCAGCAACTAAAAATATTTGACTGATCTTCTCCGGGTTACTTTGCATCGCTTTAAAGTCAAAGCGAAATGCCACAATCAAAAAAAGCACCGAGAAAATAATGAACAGGGCCAGAGACTGGAGATCAATAAAACTTGAGATCATTGTCATCCTTTGATTAGTATTTCCTTATTATATCAAAGATTACAATACTGAGTGTCTTTTATTGAGGACCATTCCAGTATTCGTTAGGCATGGGATTCCTTTGATATGAGCTCACACCTGGATCGAGCCCTTTGTCTGTTGCATTATCGAAAGACAAAAGCAGTTTATCCAGTTTTTCTTGAATGCATTCCCAACCTTCTCCGTATTTTTCTTGCACCAGGGATGATATCGCAGCAAAGTCCCCTTCAGTGTTTTCTAATTCATCATTTTCAAGCCTGCCCCATACACCTATGAGTCCGACTTTTATCTCTGGCCATAACTTTTTGAATTGCTCTTGATTAATCATGTCATCCTCCATGCGCCATGTTTTATCTCTGCACGGTTGGTGCCGACCACTGGTACATGATTTGCAATTTGCTCAGCCAGGTAAGGAGGACACATGTCTAACCAAACGGATAATCGTAAAGTTTCTCAACTCGCTAAAAGGATGAGCAAGAAAAGTCATCCCACTGACGAAAGTGAAAATGGAGATTTTGTTGATCAATATCGATTGATCCGAGAAGACCTGATGAAACTACGCGGAGACTTGACCCGTGGTTATAGTATGGCAAAAAACGCATTTGAGAAAAAGACAATCGTGAGCGAACTCATGAAGCTTCGTGGTTCATTCTGATTGAGTCACTTATCCTCAGGCCTCGAGGAGGGTTGCCCCCTTCTGGTGAGTTAAGTGCTTTAAAATTTATTGATAAAAAATGGCATGGTTCCTGCCAATTCGTCTTTGGCTTCGGTCGCGTACATCACAAGGAGTTAGTTATGTTACGAGCTGCAATCGCGTTTTTCGTCCTCGGCCTGGTGGCAATCCTTCTCGGAGCAAACGGAGTTGGTGGTCTCTCTGTGGATATTGGGAAGACACTCCTCTTTGTATTCCTCATTCTCGCAGTGATTAGCTTCGTTGCAAGTCTGGTGATGGCAAAGAAAATTACCAAGGGCCCTTGAGTTTTATCCTGGGCCGGAGTTCGTGCTTCGGTCCTGTATAAATCTTTGTTTCATCTCTCCAAGATCGAATTCTTCGAGAATAGTCTCTAATCTTTTTCGGGAATGATCCCCTGGTAAATTTTTAAATTCTGCGATGATCAGCTCATTCTTCATTGAATGTTCCCAGCCGATAAGTTCCGTGACTGTGACTTGATAGCCTCTTGATTCCAACTCGAGGCATCTTAAAACATTCGTTAAGTGAGATCCAAATTCTCTCGTGTGAATAGCGTGTCGATAAATCTCTGTCAGTGCCGATTTACCGAGATTCTTTCCTTTACCTTTTCTGAGAATCGTCGCCATCTCTGCTTGGCAGCAAGGGACTAAAACCATAAATTTTGCTTTTTTCAGTAGCCCGAATCGAATGGCATCATCTGTGGCAGTATCACAAGCGTGGAGCGCGGTGACGATGTCCACTTGGTCGGGAATCTCTTTATTTTCTATGGAATTAGCGACGGTATCATTCAAGAACTTCATCTTTCTAAACCCAAGCTTCTGGGCAAGTGAGCGTGACTTTTCAATGAGCTCGATACGAGATTCGATTCCAATGACTTCTCCAAGCTCCTTTCCTTTGAAAAAAAGATCGTAAAGGATGAAACCCAAATACGACTTTCCTGCCCCGTGATCGACCAAAACCACTTGATGATCATTTTGTTCAGACGACTTGAGTAGGGGCTCAATAAATTGGTAGAGGTGATAAACTTGCTTAAGCTTTCTTCGAGTGTCTTGATTGAGTTTGCCCTCGCGGGTAAGAATATGAAGTTCTTTCAAGAGTTCCAGTGATTGGCCTGGACGAATTTCTGGTATGAGTGTCATGCTTAAAGATAATAGAAAATGATGAACCGAGCAAATGGAACGGTGTTTTTCTGTTTTTAATTTTGAGGCGTAGTGACAGGCACCCGCAAGAGGCCCGAACATCCCCCTCGTTATAAGTTTTAACGAGCTTTCTCCGGATCAAATGCTTCATTGAAAAGTAGGACACCAGTTCAAGGGCAATCAAAACGTGTGTCGCCGTTCACCCTAGTTGAGATTCATTTCCTTTAATTTCCGATAGAGCGTTTTCCGATCAATCCCTAGATCTTTGGCGGTTTGCTCTTTAGCACCATCGTTTTTTTCAAAAATATAGTGAATATACTTTTTGCAAAGTTCATCTAGCGTCACTGTTTTTTCTGATTCAAAACTCATTCCCTGGACGGCCTCCGATTCTTGGCTCGTTTCATCTAAATAGTACTCGTCAGTGGGAAGATCTTCAGGCTGGATGAATTCGGACGCTGTGAGAACGACAGCTCTCTCGATAGCATTTTCTAATTCTCGCACGTTCCCTTTCCATTCGTTGCCTTCGAGCTTCTGGATGGACTCTTTTGTAAACCCTTTTACTTTCACGTTATTCATCACAGAAAACTTTTTCAGAAAATACTCTGAGAGTGGAAGCACATCCTCTTTTCTTTCACGTAAGGGAGGCATGTAAATCGGAATGACATTTAGCCTAAAGAATAAGTCTTCTCTAAATCTTCCCTCTGCAACTTCTTTCCGAAGATCCTTATGGGTCGCGCAGATAATTCGCGCAGTAATGTCGCGGTATTGATTTTCCCCGATCCGCTTCACTTTTCTTTCCTGGAGAACTCTCAGAAGTTTTGACTGCAACGGAAGCGAGAGGTCTCCAATTTCATCAAGGAATAAAGTACCCTTGTTTGCCTCTTCAAAGAGACCAACTTTTTTATCACTCGCCCCGGTGAAAGATCCTTTCGCGTGCCCGAAGAGTTCTGACTCGAGGAGGTTTTCAGGAATCGCCGAACAGTTAATGGCAATAAAGGGCCCATCTTTTTTATCCCCAAGCTCGTGAACGGCTTTTGCGATCACTTCTTTACCGGATCCGCTTTCCCCTGAGATCAATACGTTTGCCTGGCTCGCCGAAACGCGCTTCGCAAGCTCGAGTGCCTTTCTAAAGCCTAATGATTTTCCGATGACACCTTTGAGTCCCATGACATCTTCTTGGAATAGACTTTTAAGGTTAGAGTTTTCTTGCTGAACTTCATTTAAAAAAAGTGCCCGCTGAACTGATATGAGGAGTTGGGGAATATGAAGCGGCTTCAAAACGAAATCATAGGATCCGGATTCAATCGCTTCGACAGCAGTCTCCACACTGCCTTCTGACGTCATCAGAATGATGGGCAGGGCAAACTTTGTTTTACGGATGCGTTTAATAAATTCCATACCCGACATGGCCGGAAGTTTAAGATCCGAAATCACCACGTCACACTCGATCCTGCTTGATTCAATTTCAATCAAAGCTTCCTCTGCATTGTTAAACGCATGGACTTTATAACCCCTCTGCTTAAAAAAGCTCGCCAGAAGATCGAGGAGATCCAGGTCATCATCAATCAAAACAATGGTGGAGCTGATTTTTAGTTTCATGGGGCTGAATTCCTTCGATGGGAAATTTTGCCTAATATAGAGGCATAAGTACCCAGAGGGCAATAGATCGAGCGATCGAGCTGCACATGTAAGCACCTGATTTTCCTCAGCTCATACCTAAGGATATCCTTGAGATTTGCATAGGCGTTCTTTTAAGATTTATACGGCGACATAATGATAAAATCTTAAGATGAACTTTGGCGAGGCGATGACATATGTCATGAAGTCGAAAGGGCAATCGATCCTTCAGGTCTTCTGGAAAGAAGATTTGATTCGTATTCTCCTGGATATTGTTTCAAACGGCTCTCGTGCTTTTGGAGGGAGTCGAGATCGTTTTAAGAATATTTCTCTCAAGGAGCGTCCCCGAAATATTGTAATATCTGGCGTAGAAATCATCCATATTTCGACAGTTATCCCTGGGAGAATTAAAAAAGCATTCACGGGTTTCCAGAAAGACATGGTGAGTGAATTAGAAAAAAGAAAAGATCCCAAAGAAAAAGCTCTTTTCTGTCTGAAAATCTTTGGAGTGCTTTCCTCCTCTACACTATCATCTTTTTATCAATTACCGATTCCTGGGAACGAGCTCAGGTTGGGCAGAGTCCGTATTCGATCGGCTTTTGCTCGGTTTATCCTGGCACACTTGCTCATTAGTTCCCTTCGAGCTTTCCTGACTCGGTTTTTGAATGAAGTTGAAAAAGAGCTCACTGAAGATGCTGACCTGGTTCAGGTACGTTACTTTAGACGTTTAATGGACGGCGAACTTAACGATGAAGAGAAGTTAGGGGCAAACGGCGAGGATCCAGCATTTCTCATGTTAGACAAATTCAAACACACTATATTTAACAGTGATGACGAATCCGGAAATTAGTCCTAACTTATCTTTATGGGCAACAACGTAAACGAAACTCTTCAAAATCTCCGGATCCGATACAGTCATTCCTCTCTTGATGTTTCAGATTGTGAAAAAAATCCTGGCGATCAGATGGCCATTTGGCTCAAAGATGCCATCTCTGGGGAATGTGACGAGCCCAATGCGTTTACTCTTTCTACATGTGAAGACAATAAACCAAGAGCGCGAGTTGTTTTATTAAAGGGACTGAGAGAAGAAAAACTATATTTCTTCACGAATTACCAAAGCTCGAAAGGAAATGAACTCCTTTCAAATGACTCCGTAGCCTTGACGTTTCTTTGGCTGCCGCTTCAAAGACAAGTTCGAGTACAGGGGAGAATTAGTTTAGCCTCGGCCCTCGAATCAGATGATTATTTTAGTAAACGTCCACGCGGCAGCCAGATGGGTGCCATCGCTTCTCCTCAGAGCGCGCGAGTTAAAGACAGAGCACAGTTAGAAAGTTGGTTCGCGGAAGCTGAAGAGAAATATCGTGGACTGGAAAAGCTTCCGAGGCCTTCCAACTGGGGCGGTTATATTATTACTCCGGAATATTTCGAGTTTTGGCAGGGCCGTGATAATCGCATGCACGATCGAATCTGCTACGAAATAAAAGACGGGAGATGGGAAATGTTCAGACGTGCCCCGTAGTCCTGCGAAAAAGAAAAGTGATCAAACCCGCCCACAGAGAACCTATCGTGCAGCCACCGACAATATCTCCGGGATAATGTACACCCAAGTAGATCCGTGAAAGACATACCAACAGAACAAGAATCCAAACCAGATGGTAACGCGTCTTAAGCTCAAGGGCGTTTAATGAAAAGAAAACGAGGGCAGTGGAGTTCGCGGCGTGAGACGACGCAAACCCATATTTGCCTCCGCACTTTTGACCAAATTGATAAATCACTGATTTTAATTCTTGAAGGCGACATGGTCTAATTCGTCCAAAAATATTTTTTGCGATGTAAGACGAAGTGACGTCACTTAGAATCAAAACCATTAAAAGGAAGAGACAAAAGACTCCAAGCTGCTTTGAGGAAAGTACTTTTTTTGCTCTCCACAAGAAAAAGGCAACCATTGGAATCCAAATACTTTGTCCCGAAAGGAAGATCATTAACGGATCTAAAAGCGGATCATGAAAGCCGTTCATCCATAGGAAGAGATTTTGATCGATGTTGTTGAAATAATTTACCATCTGTATGCTATCATTATAACACAATGACCAAGTCTCTCAAGTTCGGAATCATTTCGGTTTTTCTTTTTCAGCTCGTCGTCTGTGCTTCCTTCGGTCTGGCCCACGATGAAGCTTATTACTGGCTATTTTCGAAAAATCTTTCGTGGGGATATTTTGATCACCCTCCTTTTGTCGCATCCGTCATTGCATTGTTCTCTTTTCTTCCTCATCACGAGTTTTCAGTCCGAATTGGATTCGTACTTCTTCAAGCAGGTTCTCTTTTCTTTTTACTCAAGCTTGTGGATAAAAAGTTTTGGATGAATGCCTTTCTTCTTTTTTTTTCGTTTCCGCTGGCGTCCTATTCAGGCCTTCTAGCGTTACCAGATATGCCGCTGCTTTTTATGAGTGCCTGTTATTTTTATTTTCTCCGCGAGTTTCTGGCGGGAAAGAGAGCGAGCGTCTGGATTTTGGGTGTGGTTATTGCTCTGCTCTTGTACGCTAAATATCACGGAATTCTCCTGATATTTTTTACTCTCGCTTCTTGTCCGCGACTAGTCTTAAGAAAAGACTTCTGGGTCGTGACTTTGGTTTCTGTCATTCTTTTCTTGCCCCATGTCTGGTGGCAATATCTCAATAACTTCCCAACACTTCGCTACCATTTTCTTGAGCGACCCTCATCTTCGTTTGATGTGATGAGAATTCTAGACTACCTCGGGACACAGCTACTTTTAAGCGGTCTTATTTGCGGGCCCATCATTTGGTGGCAACTCAAAAACTTAAGGCCGCAGGATTCTTTTCAGCGTGTACTTGTCTTTGTTTCATGGGGAATCCCTCTCTTTTTCCTCGTTTCTACTTTCTCCAAGAGAGTTGAGGCAAACTGGACCATCTCGTTGGTTATTCCTCTCACTATATTGCTTTCAGGTAGAGAGGTTTGGGAGCGGAAGTGGGCGAAAGGGATTTTGCTTACTTCATTTTTTATTGTCTTCCTGGCCCGAATCGCATTTCTTTTTCCGAATCTTCCCTTAAAAAGAATTGCCGAGTTTCATGGTTGGAAAGAGTGGGCGAGTGTGATTCAGGAAAAGTGTGGTTCAACCAAAATACTGGCGAACAGTTATCAGATCGCATCGAAGTTGTCTTATTATCTGAATCGGGAAGTCAGTGCGCTCAATTACAAATCACGTAAGAACCAATTCGACTTCTGGAAATGGGACATCAGTGGCGAGGTTTGCTACATTACCGACAAGGCTGAGTTTCAAGGGGAAGAAATACTTACTCCCGAAGGTAAATCTTTAAAAATCGTGAAGCATTTAACAGGTGAAAATCTAATGCTGGTAAAAATAGAGAGTAATACTCGGAATTGAATAAGCCTTGAAATTATCAACCAATTACCGTTAAGTATCCATATGTTGTTACCAAGTCTCAACCTCCAAAGATCCTACGACAAGGTGAAGTTTTTCACCATCCTTCAGTTTGTGTTGGTTCTCATTGCATTTTTCTCGGAGGCTTTTCTTACTCGATCAATGTTTTATTTTTCATTCATCTTTCAAACGATCCTACTTCTTGCTGTTTACAATTTTTATTACAACGCTCTTTCGAATCTTTACTACTCTTACTGGAATCTTTCACTGATCGTTGCCATTTATTACCTCGTTTCACTGATCCGAAACTTTGCCGTTGGCTTCCCCATGATTGGGGTTTTATTTGCAATCTCTCTGTGTCTCCTCGTGACGGCTTGCTATATTGTTTCATCCCCTCTTTACTTTCCGCGTGTACATTGGTGGGAATATGATTTTCGTTTCCGTGCTGATATTCGTTGTTGGGTCGAAATCGATGGTCAGCAATACTTAGGGCGCCTGTCTGATTTAAGAAGAGGAGCTGCTTGTCTTGAACTTTTTCAGCACACCCCAGTGAAACAACCTGTACAGATTCACCTCGATGTTCTCAATCAGAACTTCACTCTCCACGCCGAGGTAAGATCCAAGCGAGAGCCAATCATTGGGCGCTCGATTATTTACGGTATTAAATTTGTGAATTTCGACCTTGAGCAAAAACAGAGACTGAAACTTCTGACAAACTACTGGCGAGAAAGTAAAAAGATCAAGATTAGAAATAAGTTTGCCTCAACCCAGAAGTAGTCATGAATTTTACGATCACGGATCACCTTTGGTTTATGAATATTGCTCTCGAGCAGGCTGAACTTGCGTACCGTGCTCAAGAGGTTCCAGTTGGTGCTTTGCTTGTTTCTCCTACAGGCGACATTCTTTCACGGCAGTTTAATCTTAAAGAATCAAATTTTAATCCAGTTGCTCACGCTGAAATTTTGGCCCTGACTGAGGGGGCAAAAAAGCTTCAGAACTGGAGACTCACTGACTGCTATTTGTACGTTACGTTGGAACCATGTCCCATGTGTCTGACGGCCTTGGTCCAGGCACGAGTAAAGGCATGTATATTTGGAGCCTATGATCAAAAAGGTGGTGCTCTTAGTCTTGGCTATCTTCTCCACCAAGACAAAAGGCTAAATCACCAGTTTTCTGTTGTTGGTGGCGTGATGCATTTTGAATGCTCCAGAATTCTCTCTCAATTTTTCCGAGAAAGACGGACTTCTTACCGGCAAAAGTAATTGTCTCAAATAATCCTTCATGATAATTAAATCACTCTTTTTTATTTTCGATGGAGTTGTGTCAGAGCGGTCGAATGAGAACGCTTGGAAAGCGTTTAATGGTGAAAGCCATTCGAGAGTTCGAATCTCTCCAACTCCGCCATTATTCTTATTAATAAGCCACCCTTGCGGTGGCTTTTTATTTACAGATATTACCTGAGAGACTAGGATGCAAGCGGCAGTCTGTCCTAGATGAGCATTTCGCCGCAAACCCCGCCAGGCCAGGAATGGAGCAACGGTAGTGGTTTGGATTGTTGTGTTTAGGTTCAGGCTGCTTTTTTCTCAATAAATCTCCAGACAAATTCCATTATTCCCCAAGCGATTCCTTAAATTTCCTTACAGGCATTTTAAGCATCAAAATCAAAGCATCTGCGCAATGACTTCGTCCTTCAGCTCCCCTATTTTCCAGCCCGCAAACCTAAAATTTTTGGAGAGTTATGGCCTATCAGGTCCTGGCCAGAAAGTGGCGTCCAAAGCAGTTCGAAGAAGTCGTCGGACAGACTCATGTAACGCGCACGCTACAGAATGCTATCAAGCAGGATAAACTCGCGCACGCCTACCTTTTTACGGGAACTCGTGGAGTTGGCAAGACCTCAATTGCTCGCTTGTTCGCTAAAGCGATTCGTTGCGAAAATAGAAAGAATGGCTGCAACCCATGTTTGGATTGCCAGTCATGCAAAGATATCGATTCTGGATCTTCGATGGATTATATCGAAATCGATGGTGCTTCCAATAACAGCGTTGATGATGTTCGCTCTTTAATTGAAAACGTCCAATACCTTCCGACTCGTGGAAAATATAAAATCTACGTTATCGATGAAGTTCACATGCTTTCCGTGAGTGCATTCAATGCACTCCTCAAGACTCTCGAAGAACCCCCGGAGCATACGATTTTTATGCTCGCGACGACCGATCCTCAAAAACTTTTGGGAACAGTTATTTCTCGCACACAAAGATACGATTTTAAAAACGTACAGGTAGAAGTTCTGACTCAGCATCTTCAAAAGATTGCTCAAGCCGAGGGCATTACTTTTTCGAGTCAGTCTGTGCCGGTTAAAATCGCAGAACTCGGCAAAGGCTCTGTTCGCGATTCACTGTCAATTTTTGACCAGGTTCTTGGGCTTTCAGGTGGCAAAAATGTCTCTGATGAGTCTCTTGCTAACGCCGTAGGGCTCGCAGGAACGGCTGTGATGAAAGATCTTCTTTCAAGTCTCTTTAAAGGAGAGACTAAAAAGATGAGTTCTGTTTTCACAACACTCATTGATGAAAACGTTGATTTGAAAAAACTCTGTGATCAACTGCTTGATTCACTCTATAAGGTGATCAATAACATTGATGACCAAAATAAATTGTACTCAGAGGGTATGCTTGAAAAAGGTATTCTCCAGGAGATGACAATCGCGGAGCTTTTTTGGATTTATGAAACTCTTGCCAAAGATATAACTTGGGCGCTAGAGAGCTTAAATCCTGAAAAGGTAATTCTTGTTCTCCTTCAAAAAGTTGCTCTCCGGAGAACCATTTTGAAAGGTGAGGACATGAAGGTTGGGGAGGTACCTCAAGCGCCGGGAAAGTCTGAGGCCAAAGCTTCTGTGAAAGTCGAAGCTCCGAAAAAATTGGCTAAAACGTGGAATGACTTCCTTGCGTACCTGAGAAAAACCTCGGCAGCAACGGCTTCAAATCTTGAGCACGGAAATCTCCTGCACGAGATTAATCTGAGCGTTCAACCGCTCTTCATAACCATCGCATTTCCTGAGGAAGGTGAAGTTTTTAAAGAGTTCATGGAGGAAAAAGAAGTCTATGCTCGTTTGAAAAATCATCTGGCAGACTTCTTTGAAGTGGATATTGATAAGATTCAGTTCAAGACGCAGCTCCTTTCAGGTGAAGAAAAAAAAGATAAGAACTTTCGCACCAAAGTGGAAATTGACGACGAAGCCAGACGTAACCACGAAGAGGCGAAGAGACAGAAAATACTCAATGACCCGTACGTCAAAGAGGCAGAGAAACTTTTTAACAGTAAGATCGATAAGATCATTCTGAAAGATTAGGAGCCATTTATGAATATGAACAACCTCATGAAACAAGCACAGCAGATGCAAGCAAAACTTGCCACGCTTCAGAATGAACTCGCGGAAAGAGAAGTTGAGGCTTCTGCTGGTGGCGGTATGGTGACTGTGAAAGTGAACGGAAAGCAACAGCTTCTCGCGATCTCTATTAACAAAGAGTGCGTTGATCCAAACGATGTTTCCACTCTGGAAGAACTGGTTTTCACTGCTGTGAATAAGGCCATGAAAGATTCACAGGATATGGTTCAGCAAGCAATGTCGAAAGTGACCGGTGGAATGAATATCCCAGGACTCTTTTAGTGATTCAACTTCCTGAAGTGATCAAGAACGCAGTTGAAGCCTTGACTCGATTACCGAGTGTCGGTGAAAAAACGGCTTTCAGAATGGTCATGAGCATGACCCACTGGAAACCAATAGAGCTAGAATCTGTTGGTGAGGCCATCATTCATCTTCAAAATCTATCACTTTGCACAGAGTGTGGAATGTTTGCTGATGAAGATACTTGTTCCGTGTGCGCAGATGATAACCGCCGTTCAATAAAAATTATCTGCGTTGTCGAAAACGCAGGTGATCTTATGGCGATTGAAAAAAGCGGTCACTTTCGCGGCACATATCATATTCTCGGCGGAGTTTTAAATCCTCTCCTTGGAATAGGTCCTGACGAACTCCATATGGATGAACTCAAGCGCCGAGTTTTAGAAAATGAAATTGAAGCGGTGATCTTGGCGATAAATCCCTCTGTTGAAGGTGATGCTACCTGTGCCTACTTCAAGAGCCTTCTTCCGGAGAGTGTGAATGTTGAACGGATCGGGTTTGGAGTTCCTATCGGTGGAAGCCTTGAGTACCTAGACCCTATGACAATTACGAAGGCACTTGAGAACAGGAAACGATTTTGATGAAGAAGATGAGTGTGAGTGAAAGAATAAAGCTCGTCCTTGAGCCAAAGAAGAGCGGACTGAACGCTCGCCTATTCGTCACAAGAGAAGATGGCATAACCGTTTATGACAGTGTCCAAAACCAAACGACCACATCGGTTGCGGCCCTTGTGAGCGGCGTGTGGCAAGCTTCAGAAGCTCTCATGGGGCTCGTGAATCAAAATAATAATGTGATGGAATTCAGACTCGGATTTGATACATCCTCGGAAGGAATTTATCTTTTTCCTTTTGAGCTTGAGGGCAAGAGATATTTTCTTGGTGCCATTTATCAAGACTGCATCAATCCAGGACAGCTTAAGCGTAAAATATCTATGATCAAAGAAGAGATGGATTCACTCTTTGCAGTGATTCCGACAACAACGAAAACAAAAATTAAAAACAACAAGACTTCGGTAGGAAGAGACGGATTTCTCTTCAACGAAATTTCTGACGAAGAGATCGACCGTCTCTTCGGTGTGCGTGGAATCTGACTATGTCATTTGTTAACTATCATACGAAAGAAATTAACTGCAAGATCGTTTACTACGGCCCTGGCCTTGGCGGAAAAACGACCAATATTCAGTACATTTACCAAAAGACGAGCGCTCAGAATAAAGGTCAGATGATTACACTGAATACTGAGAATGAGAGAACGTTGTTCTTTGATTTTCTTCCGCTGGATTTAGGGGAGATTCGTGGATTCAAAACACGTTTCCATCTGTACACGGTTCCTGGTCAGGTTTTCTACGAGGCGAGTCGCAAACTTATTTTGCGTGGTGTAGACGGATTGGTTTTTGTTGCCGATTCACAGGTTGAGAGAATGGAAGCGAATCTCGAGTCCTATCATGGTCTCGAAAAAAATCTCACTGATCAGGGCTACGATGTTTCGAAAGTTCCTGCCGTTATGCAGTGGAACAAACGCGATCTTCCCAATATTGTTCCCGTGGAAGATTTGCAGATGCAATTAAATAAAAGAAAATTTCCAGCTTTCGAGGCTACCGCAGTCTCGGGAGAAGGTGTATTTGAGACCCTCAAAATGATATCCAAATCAGTCCTCCTTAATATTAAGGGCGGACTGGAGTAATGAAGGAGTAAGCCATGGCCCTTGAAAAAACACGTGCTCTCACAAAGAAGCAGATTGAGACACTCAGAATGAAGCTTTTGGCTGAACAGCAAGCCCTTATTTATAAGGAAAGCTTACTCACTCAAGAAGTGACTTTAACTCTTACCAACGAAGGTGATGAAGTTGAAGCTTCGATCTCTGACTACAACAATTCACATCTTCTCCGTTTCAGAAACCGCGAGGCTTTCTATGCGAAGAAAATTGAAAAGGCGCTGAAGAAGTTTGAAAAAAATGAATTCGGTCTCTGTGATGATTGTGGTTACTGGATTAAGTTCGAACGTCTACTCGCTCGTCCAACGGCAGAACTTTGTATTATTTGCAAAGAAGAAGCTGAGCGAGATGAGTTTAGTAATATCCTCAGTAAGCAATCTAAATCAATGGGTCGAGTTGTCGATCTTTCCGGGATGATGGCGTAAGCATGTCTGAAATCAAAGTTGGAGTTATCGGAGGAAGCGGAATCTACAAGCTTGATGCTGTCAAGGTTGAGAAAACCCACAAGATCGAGACTCCATTTGGAAATCCGAGTGCTGACATTATGGAGTGTGAAGTCGAGGGTTCTGCTTTTTACTTCCTTCCACGTCACGGCATAGGTCATCATTACACACCAAGTGAAGTAAATTACCGCGCCAATAT
>CANETG010000014.1 GCA_947440875.1 Bacteriovoracaceae bacterium | reverse complement strand
GTCCTCGAGCTCAAGACCGATCGAGGCCATGTCAGGAAACTCGAAGGTATCGGCGTTTCCTTTGACCTGATGACCGAGCCGTAGGGCGGGTTGATAATCATTTCGTGTCAGCGCCTCTTTGAGTCGAACAAGATCTTGAATTCTACGGGAAAGATATTTCTGCTTGAGCTCAACTGGAACAACCATCTTCCTACCTTTGAAGGTTTGAGAACAAGAGTTTACCCAACACCCTAGGGCTAATACAATCGCCTTCAGCCTTAATTTATCCGCAAGCGTGGAGCGTAAGGGCATTGAAAAAATTTCAAAAGTCTTCCAATCCCTGCAAGAAAAGGCATTATGCGTCTTATCCGGAGAGGATACTCAATGAAAATTCTGGCGCTCTTATCATTCACTTTTTTCGTGATCGCCTGTGACCCCTATCGATTTGGATTTAAAAAAAATCCTGCCTATGTGCTCGACCAAGCGCTCAAAGCTATTCAAAACATGGACGAGGAAAGTTTCCTTGAAATCTCTGGGAAGGAAGCTCTCTGCCTCTACGGAAATAAAGAAGGAATAACGTATCTTCACGAGAGGGTGCGTGCTGATGTTCAAAACCTCGAACTCAAGCACAGCCAAGTTGGTGAACTCCAAGTCCTCGCGGCTCCCGCATACGTGGGATTTTGGTCATATCTTCGTCAGCGGTATGTCGTAGAGATCCAGCAAAAATCAGATAAAGCAGTCCTCGGGACTCTGGTGGTTGATTGTAATTACGGTGCGCCCAATGAGAAGAGGCCCGCGTACTTACGCATTCGAAATCCGAAAAAATTCAAGGCGAAAGAATGTCGAGTGATTAAGATTATTCCGGCAAACTTTAATCCCATACCCGTAGATTCAAGCTGTGAAAGCCTTTCGGTGAGTTTATAGCCACTGAAGAGATTGGTAATCTGAAGCGATCATGATCCGAAGCTGAGAGACTTTCGTATTTTCTTGGTAGCCCAAGAGCTTCGCCACAATTCTGGTCCTTGCCCTAGCGTCTTCATCAAAATTGTAAGCATCGATTAAAGTCTGAAGGTGGATAAGATTAATTCCAAACGTTGAAACGTATTCTTCAATTACTTTCTTATCATGGGGAAGAATCCGCACATACTGCATTCCCACCTTCGTGCGGAAAAGATTAGAAATATCGCGAGCGAGTTCACCCTTCCGAACGATTCTCACTTTCGCGCGAAAGATGGTACGAGAAAGATTCTCTGGACGAAACTGGGTCAAATCGGCAAAAGTGAGGCCCCTCAGCAGAGGATACTGGGGAAGACTCAGCATCACCGCAAGCTCCTCCGCCTCTGGAAAGTTCGGGATATTCTCGACGAGAAGACCGTCTTCCGAAATGTTCAACACCTGGGCGGTGTGAGCGTGCTTCCCATCGAGGTAGAGCATCTTTCCCTTATGAGGAGCTCGGAGGTAACGGCGCTGGTAATTCCCAACGATCATAAAAGTTTCGAAGCGATCTCTGAGAGTGGTGAACGTTCACCGACCGAGAGTTTCACGTGAGCGACGATGTCTTCGCCTTTCAGTTTATCGATCGTATAAACGAGACCGTTATTCAAAGAATCGAGATACGGGTTATCGATCTGCTCGGAATCACCGGTAAGAACGATCTTCGTTCCTTCACCAGCGCGGGTAATGATCGTTTTAATTTCATGCGGAGTTAAGTTTTGAGACTCATCCACGATCATAAACTGCTGAGGAAGAGAGCGACCTCGAATGTAAGTAAGTGGCTCAACATGGAGAAGACCCTGATTGATCAATTCATCCCATGTTGTCATCTCATTTCTAGCGCGCTGATTTCCAAAGAGGAAATCAATGTTATCAAAAATAGGCTGCATCCAGGGCCCCAGCTTCTCACTGATATCACCCGGGAGGAACCCAAGGTCGCGACCCATCGGAACGATCGGACGCGAAACGAGCACACGCGAATAATTTTGTTTCGTGATGGCGCATTCAAGACCAGCAGCAATAGCGAGCAGTGTTTTACCTGTTCCCGCTTTACCGACGAGAGAGACGAGGGCAATTTCGTTATTCAAGAGAGCATCGAAAGCGAACTGTTGTTCGATGTTTTTTGGATGAATGCCCCACACACCTTCTTTCGGTTTAATGAGGGGGACAATCCCTCCCTTACGAGAGTGATAACGACCAAGCACCTTCTTAAACGGATTATTTTTATCGACGATAACCAGGTACTCATTCGGATAAAGATTACTGATATCACCCGGTTCAATTTTCAGAAATCTTTCTTTCTCAAATTCTTCGACCTTTTCAAGATCAAACGGAACCACACGCTGACCGGAATAAAGCTCTTCGATACTCACGTCAGTGGTTTCGTAATCTTCAGCATGAATATTAACGGCGTCTGATTTCAAACGAAGGTTAATATCTTTAGTGATGAGCGTGACATTTTCGCCAGCGTCTTTCAGGTTCATCGCCGCAGCGAGGATCAAATTGTCGTTGAGGTCAAGGCGCAGTTCCGTCGGAGCTGTTCCTTTGTAACCTTTGGTGACACTTACCTGAAGAGACCCTCCGTTTTCAAGAGTGATCCCTTTGAACAGAGATCCTTGGCTGCGAAATCCGTCGATGAGCCTAGAAAAGTAACGAGCATTGCGGCCGTTCTCATTCTGATCTTTTTTGAACTTATCAAGCTCTTCGATGACAGTCAGAGGAATGAAAACTTTATTTTGTGAACCGAATTTGTTGATGGCGAGCGGGTCAAGTAAAAGAACGTTAGTATCCAGAATGAAAGTTTTGTTCAAAACTCCTCCTATCCTTGGTGGTAGCGTGTGGATTTAGGATAGAAAATTAAGCATCGAATGAAAAGTCAAATAAGGAGACGGCGATGACGAAGCGACTACTTTTGGTTTGCCTATACTTTGAACCGACTTCGACCTCGTAAAAACCCGCCGTCGTCTTGATGAAACCCAGGTCGAGTGTTGCCCCATAAGTGTAATAACCAGAGTTAAGGCCTGCCATAACTGATAGTCCTGGGATTCCGACTTCGAGGCCCGCGCGAAGGCGCTTTCCGAACTCCATTTCTTCATTTAACGCACGTATGTCTGCAGATAAAATGTAATGAAAAATTTTATGATCCTGACCGAACGCCATTCCCAAATTGATCTGATCCCGGCTGTTTGCGACTTTTAATTTATTATCATTTTCCGGAACCTTAAAGTCAGTGCCCGTCATATCCAGAGCAGCAAGACCCAGAATAAATTGAGAATTTCCCTTGCGCATAACGTGCTCGACTCCGGCATCAAATCCCCATGCCTGACCTCGAACTCGTCCCAGGCTTTTAATGAGATCTTCTAGTTCTTCCTGATCAAGAGAGTTCAGTACTGTCGGTGACAAAAGTCCGATCTGATCCGAGACTCCCGTGCGCTCAATGTATTTTAGCCCTATGCCCAGAGAAGTCTGCGATCCCTCTGTGGATTTTTTATTGAGCCTCCCGGGGCCAATCGGAAACGCAACTCCCATCGCCATTCCGCGGTCACTCCGGAGATCAATATCCAGTGTTGGGTTCGAAGTATTCCGGAGAAGAACATCATAGGAATCTGAGACGATTGCGCTCAAGGCGAAATTGAACATTTTAAAACCGGGAGCAGTGTTGATACCAGCATGGACTGGATAGTCCATCAACGCATTGGCAGTCGCCACTGGGTCATCTTCCAAATCTTCGAACCGGTCGAGATCCGCGAGAACGTTTGTTGCAGTGAACGTTCCGTTAACGGGGTACATGGTGAAATCATTCTTGTGCCTCCCCAGCGTAGCGGGGTTGTAAAAAAGTGCGAAGGCATCATCGTTGACGGCGGTGAAGGCGTCTCCCATCAGGAGCGCGCGCGGAGAGCGCAGAACGTACGGATTATCGAAGGCGATCGCCGAAAAAGAACAAAGGAGACCAAGAAGGAAAAAACTTTTTTTCATTCGTGATCCTGCTCAAGAATGAGGGCGAAAAGTAATTCGGCATTGTTCATGTCGGTAGCATTGGCCAGAAGTGTTTCACAAGCGGTCGGAGAAGTGACGTCCAGCAGATAGCCCACGCCGACGGCATTGGCGACGACTCGATAAGTTTCCAGTTTGACTACTAAATCCTCGAGTGAACTGAGAGTACTTGAGCTCGACAGATCAATCGTTTCGAGAATGTCGATGATGTTTGTCATGAGAGTAAGTCCCTCACAGACCCGAGTAATTTTCTGCGCGCCGTTCAGGTCGGGATGACCGTCATTAGTCGAATTACAAGCATTCGAGGGAGGAAGGCCACTGACGATGGCAATCGCCGGGCCGTATGTGTAATTGAGATAACACGAATTAGAATTTGTCCCGGCGCCCTTCTTCCCGACTGCATCCACATTGCCGTACCAGTTGATATATTTTCCCAGTTCGATGATGGCATAAACGAGAGTCTGAACACCCATGTCTTCACCGTGTCTCTGACCGAAGTCAGCGTTTCTAGTCGTCTGAGTAAAGTCAGTCCGACCGAGAATGTCCAGAGCGTCTCGCAGTCCCACGTACCCCGAAGAATCGACAGCAGTTTCATCTGAGTAAGTTAGAATAGAGAGACTTTCGAAGAGTAGGTTTTCATCGATCGCATCAATGTCACTGTCGACGAAGAGGATCACATCAATGGAGGCCTTGCAGGCGTAAGCACTAGCGAGAGTTTTGATCCACACAGGATTTTTACTCTGGTCATCCAGGTCTTCGAGAATTTCGATCGCTTGCCCGCACTTGCCTTTCGACAAAAGGGTCAGCGCTTCATCGATGCCAATGGCAGCCTTTTGCTCCGGATTCATTCCGCAAGAAACCAGAGCGAGAAAGCAAAAAATAAGACTGAAATTTAGCCAGTGTTTCACCTCTCAATTATAACTCTTGAGAGGGGGCGATCGAGAGGTGGGACGTTTCTTCCCTAATTGGTCTTGTTGAGATACCTGACAATTTTGGTAACCGCCTCCGCAAAAGGAATTTCTTCAATCACGAGCGATATCCTCGCAGTATTGTTCATCCCGAAGTCATGCCCTGGGACAACGGCAATTCCTTCCTTAAAAAGAAGTTCGTCAGCAATTTTATAGGATTGATCCTCGTCCTCTCCGGAACCAAACTTTTGGAACATGGGTGTCCGAGAAAAATCGATTAAAAAATAAAAAGCCGACGTGGACTGATACCAACAATGCCCGAGATTTCCCTCTCGAAATTTCTCTCTCAAAGTGGCAGCGTTGGCACGGACATGATTTCTCACGGGACTCAAGAACGATTCGATCAGTGAAAGATCGAAGTCCATAAGTGCTCGCTGAATGAGACTATTGGGACCTGAAGTCGTCTGACCTTGAATTCTCGACATCGCTTCCACGACCCCTTTCGGAGCAATCGTGTACCCAAGACGAAGACCAGTGCTCGCAAGAGTTTTTGAAATCGCACGAATGACAATCGTCTGATTTAAGAGCGAGTGATTGCACTGATAAAAATACGACGGCTTCGGATCGAAGTATGAAATCTCAGAATAAACTTCATCACTGATCACCACCACTTCCGGGTAGTCTTTTAAGAATGCAGCGAAATCTTTCATCCAAGCCTCGGAATAGTGCACTCCGGATGGATTATTCGGGCTGTTGAGAATGATACACTTTGTCCGCGGGCTCATAATTTTTCGAATGTCATCGATCGCCGGAACAAACGCATCAAAGACGTTGGATTTTACAACCGAGGGAGTTCCTCCCCAAAACTTTACCATCTCAGGGTAGGACACCCAAAACGGTGCAAGGAGAACAACTTCATCTCCCGGATCAATGATCGCGCCGAGAGCATTGTAGATAGAATGCTTCGAACCGTTAGAAAGGATGCAGTCTAATACAGTGTCAAAAATCTCCGAAGGCACTTGCCTCGTCTCATAAAAATGCTTTAATAGTTTTTTTCTGAGAGCGGGAAATCCTGCAGACGGGCAGTACTGATAAGACTTAAGAAAGTTAAGTTGATGATGAATTTTTTCGACGAACTCGGCGAGTGGTTTGATCGGAAGCTGACCACCTGAAAGATTATAAATAACCTTTCCTTCTTCACTGAGCGTGATCGCCCGTTCATTGAGCTTCATGGTGATTGAATCGGGAATGCCGATGACTCGCGAACTTAGATGCATAATAATCCTATGATTTCTTCTTGAGTTTTTTCATTTCTTCCTGGACCAGCGGGGGCACAAACGAGGTGATATCACCATCGTGCAGGTAAACTTCTTTCACCAGGGAACTAGAGATGTAATAAAGTTTTTCGCTCGTCATGAGGAAAACGGTGTCGCAATCCGGATTGATCTTCCGGTTCATGGAAGCCATCTGAAATTCAATTTCAAAATCTCCCGTTGGTCGAAGACCTCGAACAATAGAGCCGATCTTTTTTTGCCGGGCGTACTCCACGATGAGTCCGGTCCAAGATTCCACTTTTACTTTTGGTTCGTGAGCAAAAAGTTTTTTCAACACTTTTACTCTTTGCTCGGTCGACATGAGCGGTTGTTTCGTGGGTGACACCGCGACGATTACAATCAGTTCATCGAAAATTTTGAGCGCCCTTTGGACGATGTCCAAATGGCCATTCGTGAAAGGGTCAAAGGTCCCAGCGTACAGTGCTCGTGTTTTATCCATGTATTGATTTTATATCAGTTTCCCGACAACTACAAAGTGATCGCCCTGTTCCACGACCTTAATAATTGAATGGAATGCTTGGGTTATCTGATCACGCGGGGGACCTTTAAGACGATCTGTCTCCACCCATAACTCTCCACGGAACCCTTTCTGTCTCAGAATCTCGAGGGAAGAGACATAAAGAGCATGATCGTCATACGGTGGATCAAAAAAAAGAATGGCACTTTCATCAAAATAGGTAATCTCACGTTCGATAAATTTCTTGGCATCAATCTGGGATAACTGGATCGTCTTCTCATCAAAGCCAAACGCACGAACAAGCTCATCCCGATTTTTTTTCATCGTCATGAGTGAATACTTATCCGAATCCACTAGAACAACTTTATCGGCACTCCGAGAAAGGGCCTCGAAGCCCATCGCCCCAGATCCCGCACAAAGATCAATGAAAGTGTGACCGCTCAGATCTTGACGCCAATCAAAGAGTTTTCTTTTGATGAGAACCGAAGTGGGACGAGTCAATTCAGAGCGAGGAAGAGAAAGAGGAAATCCTCTCGCGACTCCACCGAGTATTTTTACGGACATTTTGTTTAAGCTGCTTTTTTATCGCCTACCGGGACTTTGAAGGTCATACCGCCATCGAGGACGATTGTGAGGCCATCTTCTGCTACCTGGAGAGAAACAAATTTCCCACCGATTTCAAATTCAAGCTCGAGATTAAGCTCCCCGTGCACTTTGAAACTCAAAGCGGCAGGTGATTTTGGAACAAACGAGTCTTCTACAGCTGCTTTTAATGGGATGGCTTTTCCTTCGGGGAGAGCGGAAAGTTCATGAAGCACTGGGCTTGCCTTCTCATGGTCTTCGACCGGCGCTTCCTCTTCTTTAAAATCGACCTCTAAGGCTTCAATTTCTTTCATGATGTCGGATAGTTCCTGATCATTGAAGCTTTTGTCCATAAATACACTCCCAGTCAAACGCAAATTATTTAATGAAAAGACTCTAATCACCTTTCGGAACAACGCTTAAGACCTTTAGAAAATAAGTCTCTCCCTAGTCTTTTACCATGACAAAAACGCCTGAATCAGTCAGAATAACCACTCCCAATTATTAGTTATTTCAATACTTTTGCTTGAGCCAAGTACAAATTGGTGTTGTAGGAGCTTTATTTTTTGACGAAAAAAACTTTTGAAGCTTTGAACTGGTTTCAGAAGGCCAAACCGGCCGACGGCGACTCACGTCCCGGAGTGAATAAAGAAAACTGTCCGGTCCGCAGTCGCTTTCCGACTTTCGTCAATCATGTTCCCAAGCCAAGAAATTTTGGAGTCGAAGTCAGCGACAGGTTCTCACCCTTAAACTGCTTCACTCCTGGCTGGAAAGGCGATTCTCTTTCGTCAAAAAATGTCATTCGTTTTGAGAAGCTTCTGTCTGACGTGCAAAATGACATCTTGCTAGAGCTGTTTAAGAATAAAGATTTTCCTCGCACGATTAAACTCGCTTTTTATAATGAGTTTCTTTCTTATGCTGAAAGTTTAGGCCTTCACTTTAATAAGATGGATGACCTTTCTAAATTCTGGTCCTTCATTCACCCGGATAGACTTGAAGAAGAGCCGGATCTCGCAAAATTTGTTTCCACCTACACCGGTCGCGTGGCCACGATTACGTTTCTTAAGCTCCGTTTTATTTCCTCACTTCTCGACCAGTGTGGCATCGAATTAACGGATAGGGCCCTCCTCTATCCGACGGGTTTTCTTTCGCAGATTTTTAAGAAGGGATCTCAGTCGGAACTTAAATCGCGCGCACTCGAGAGTAATCTCTACAGCTGGTATCGTCCCTCGGAGCACATGAAAGAAGTCATGAGAGAACTTCTGATTCTATCGCGGGATTTGTCGATCACCGAAATCATTAAAAACGTTTCCAGAAAAACGCAAGTTTCTCAAGATCAGAATAAAGTCTACTCACACGCACTATCGCATCTCTCGTTCGGTCTGTTCATGAATTCTCTCCAGATTAATTTCCCTTACTGGGTTGAGGCCGTTGATGGAAAAGCTCTTCCCGTTGGGATCCTCGAGCAGGAACACATCATCAGTTGTAAATACTCCGGTGACTACCTAGAGTCACTCGCTCTTTCTCACTGGCTGGCGCAGGAAAACAACGCTCATTTCCGGTGGGATGAAATGCTTTGCCCCTCATTCAAGGGCAGAGAATTTGTTTCAGGTACTTTCACAAAAATATGTAATGAACTTCAGTTCCTTACTTTCCTAGTGAACAAAGCACACAACCAGGGCGAAAGACCGATCGAATATATTTGCCGGATCATGGGCAACCACTACCGGAATAGAAAAGGTCCTGCTCAAAAAGAAAGCTTCTTTCTGGATGAGAGTAATCCCTTTTATACTTCGACCTACGACCGAGTCGTTCTCAATCTCTGTCAGTTCCCTAAAAACAATCCCCAGCACTTCCTCATGGGAAAAATCCAAGAGCAGGTCGAATTCCTGAAGCCGAATGGTTACCTGTTCGTTCTTTCTTCGAAAAAACTTTTTGTGACTTCACTCCGTGAAAGACTTGAGCCAATCCTGAAAGAACTTAAAACGGAAGCCATTTTTGATTTAGAAAATGTGAAGGGCAAAGGCGAACTCGGGGCCTACATCTACGTTTTCCGTAAAACGCGGGAACACATTGGTGAGCGCCAGATTTGTTCGTATTTCCGGATTTCAGCAGATCTTGCAAGTATGAGAGATCTTGCTCCCCTGACGGAACATCTTCGGTCGTTTTATCTTTCTCATCTTTCTGAAATCCCACCGATGGCGCAGCTCGATTTCCCGGACTCATTCCGCGTAGAGTTTTTTCAGGAAGCAGTGGTTAATGGGATGCTGATTCATTCAACGAATGAAGACTCTTCTCAGATCACTCACCCGGCCTACTTCAAAGGCCTCCTCGATAACTGCGTTCCGCTCGAGACACTCTTTGAGCTTCGTGTACTCGAGATGAATGAAAAGAATTCACGTGCTGATTCCATGAACCTCGGCCTCGAAAAAGACCTCGCCTATTTCCTTCTGGTCGACTTTAGGAAAGGTGCAGTGAATCTCGAACTCCATCCGATGTCGACCCTGAGATCAATTTTTTCCGAGTACGGTCAGACACTCTGCTCTTACTTTCAAATTCAGCCAAAAATTCCTGGTCTGAACCCAAATATTCTTCGGAACTATTTTTCAACGACGGTCGGAAAACAAGTGGCACACCTTACTTTCTCCGGTGGTCACTCACTTGTGAAGGGCTCGCTCTCAAAATTCTTTATTCCGAAGTTTCTCACTCAAACGGAATCACTCCCGCAGCACCTTGAAGCAGGTTTCGATGTTCTCGACTTGAACGAAGAAAAACTTCTCGAAACAACACCCGCCCACCTGATTCGTTCATACAATCATATCGATCAGATCACCCGGGATCTTTTTCCGCGTTACGCTTGCGAAATACTCTCACGCCTCTCATCTTTTGAGAGTCGTCTCCAGAATCTCGTGTGGAAAATGGACGATGGCCGCATGGGACCTAAGATCAGTTGGGCAAACCCTGTCATCCAAGGGCAATTACTCCAGAAAGCGACTCGTCCCATCATGCCTGAGAATGAGGACGTGTTCATCGAATTCGTAGAGGGAACAACTCCGTCCGATCTTCATCTTCCTCTCTCGAGTACGGAGACCCGTACCACCCACGACGGTGAAGTAAAAATCCATTACATCGATCTCATCTCCGGAAGCAGAGTCGTCGTTCGTATGCACGCAGAAGAATCTCTTGTCATGTTTATTCACTACCTACTTTCTCACGCCATAGATGTCCCGATCTCAAAACTTCTCCGTGCCGTTCACGTCCCATTGGCTCGCGACCTGAAAGAAATTATTGAGAACTCTGTCAGCATGAAGGCGCAGTATGAAGAGCTTCTCTCGAAAGTTCAGAATTCCATTCGGAACGCGATGAGACTTCAGATCACAACGAAAAAACTAACATGAAAATTGTTGTTCAAAGAGTTCAACAGGCAAGTGTGACGGTCGACAATGATCCCGTCGGTGTCATTGGGCACGGACTCCTCCTCCTCGTCTGCTTTGAGATGGATGATGATGAGGCCTGCATTTCTAAGGCCGTAGATAAAATCATAAAACTCAGAATTTTTGACGACGAATCGGGAAAGATGAATCTCAATATTGAGCAGGTGAAAGGCGAGATTCTTTCGGTGTCTCAATTCACCCTCAGCTGGGACGGCTCTGGCGGGCATCGCCCGTCGTTTGAGAGATCCATGATTCCTCAGGAAGCACGCCTCAAATACGCGCTCTTTAATCGAGATCTCCGCGCCCATGGAGCTGTCGTGAAAGAAGGGACTTTTGGTGCCTTCATGAAAGTTCAGCTTGTGAACGACGGTCCGGTGACGTTTCTTCTTGAATTCTAGTGAGAGAGAGTCTTCGCCAGATCTTTCTTCTTACCCTTCATCACTGAAATGAGATTTTTTGAGCGATTCTCTTTCATCGCTCGGTCAAGAATCAGGCGAATGTTCATCCCTGTGATCTTCCCGTGACGATCGACTTTATTTTCGATGAACCACTGAGCGTTCGCAAGACTTACCATCTCCTTTAAAATCTGAAGATTCATATCGAGACCTTCCGCGATCACTCCAGGATTCGAAGCATACTCAAGCTCAGTTATTGTGAAGACAGATCCAGCGAGGAAGAAATTCAAAATCACGCGATCCGAATGAACTTGGGATGCGATCATAATTTTCTTATCGTCATTCCGGTGGGAGAGAAGTGCGTTGACCGCTGCATTCATCATGTGTTCAACGCCTTCGGAGTTTGCAAGCAGCTGAACATCACGGAGTTCCGCGATGTGAAGATTTTCCTTCAACTGAAGATTCTGAAGAGTCACGAGTGCTTCTTTTAAAGAAGTTTTCTCGCGAACATCAGCCATCGAAATTTCACTCACCACATTGGTCGTGAAATTTTCTTCCTCTTGGATCGCTTCGTGAGCTGGAGCATCGGTGGAAAGTCGTGTGGTCTGTCTTTCAAGTATGTCACCGTGGTAATCGCGGAAGATTTGTGCCGTCACGAGCATGTTCTGCGAAGTCAGAGCACCTTCCACCAGTCGATCAACGATAGCGCCGACGTTCGCCTGACCGGCCGTGAGATAGTTTAATGCCTCCCGTTCGATCGAACGCTTCATTTCAAATCGCTGGTATTCCTGAAGAGAAAGAAGACTCAGAGCGATCACGAACATGATTAATCCAATGCCCATGAGGAACTCATCATTTCTCTGCACCTTACGAATGAGAGTGGATGTGGCATCAATTTCATCGGACATCGTCTGGCGGTAGTTTTCCATTCTGCCGTACCGATCAGAAATCGGAGCGAGCATGGAAGAGATCTCTTTTTGATTTTGAAGACGACTGACTTTTTCATGGAACCAATGAGTCTCTGAGATGAGCTGATTGAGATTCTCGTACGCTCTTCCCATGGAACTCTTGAGAGCCTTTGAACCCGCTGCTGCTTCTGCAAAGCATTCGTTCGAAAGATTCGTGAATTCTGATTTGACATACGGAGACTGCGCATCCGAAATCATCATCGCCGTGAAAGTTTGGGAGACGCGGTTAAAGCAAGTGCTTAGGCCCTGATTTAAAACCGAAAGTCTGCCGAGTTGATTTTGATTGGATTGATAGTGCCAGAAGGATCCGAGAATCATCGCCAAAGAAAGGCTTGCGAATATGAAAATGCCGGCCGGCCTGATAGTCAGTAATTTTTTCATGGTGAACAACGTCCTTATTGTTTTTCCGAAGGCTTAATTCGCCCTTAAATCTGAGTTATTGTCTCTTTTTTAAGAGACACGAGTCAAGTTGGGAAAATTTATCCGATCGAAACTCTCAACCTGACGAATTGACGTGACCGAGATAGAAGATTGCGACTTAGTTTTCCCATAGATAGACTATGACAGACAAAGGAGACCGACGAATGTCGGATCGCGGTATCGAACTAAAATTGCGCATTAATTTTCCAGTGATTTTGGGCGCTGTCATAGTCGCGCACGTTTTATTTTTCGGACTGAAAAATCTTAAACCATCCAGTGCTTCATCCCTTTCTTCGCAGGACCAAAAGCAAAATGAGAAACGCGATAAAAATCTCAGTCCGCTACGCATTCGTGACATCCGCACCATTGGCTCCCGCGAAAGTAAACGTCGCGATACTGTTTACGTGGCCAAGTCTCCTGGCGAAGTGAAAACAATATCCCCCGACATGTGGCAGCCCTCGGCTCCCGCGTCCCGTCCGCAGACAAAGGATCAATCTGCGTCCGCTCCGACAAAAAAGCCGATATCGCTCAAAGACCTTCAGGATGATCGTCCAGTGGTCGCAAAAAAAATAGTGAGACCGGGAACAAGACCGGAAGTCGCCAAGGCAAGCGAGACCACGAAAACTCTTTCAGCGATCAGCCTCAAGGGAAATCAGATTCAGCAATTTGCCCAGTCTGAAAATGCGGCGACACTTTCCGGTGATCCAAGAGCAGCGACATTATCCAACAGTGATATTTTGGTGAATCTCGAAGTTCCGGAAGGCGTCAATCCGGATGAGCTTAATAAGTATGAATTAATGTTTTATGGTTTCCAAAGACGAACGGCGATTGGATACATCAATAGTTTCTACAAGCATCTGGATAAGTTTCAGAGAGAAAACCCTCATAAGAATTTCCCACTCACGGAAACCAAGCAAGTCATGACAGGACGATTAACGTACGATTCGAAAGGGAACATCGTTCAAATTAAGATGGTCCGTTGGAGCAATGTCGATCAGCTTCAAGATTTCTTCGTGGAGGTTCTTAAGGACATGGATACTCTTCATAATCCGCCCCAGGCCCTTTGGGAGAAAAACAAGGGCGAGTTCGCCATTCATTTCAGCCTAGTGATTAACGGCTAAGCCATTCTTCCCAAGCATCCTTGATCTTGCCTCGCAAATTCCTCGGCTCATCTCGCAAAAGATTCATGATGGATTCACGGATTTCAGTTTCGAGAGCATCGAGTGCTTCACGAGCAATGAGCGGTGTGGGAATGAGTGAGCGGACAATTGCGAGCTCATCTTCTTTTGTTCTGATCTGCGATTCGAATTCCGGATGCGTATGCACGTACGCCTCGAACTCGGAACGCTCAGACGCAGACAGAGAACCATCGAGATAAGGAATGATCTTTTTTGAATAGAGATTTTGATCCATCATAGATGCACTCCGCGGTTCAGATCATTAAGAAGAAGGAAGCGTCCGTTGTGGAGCTTCTCAATCACTTCATATTTCGGGAGCTGAACAATCTCTTCGATTTCCTGGGCGGTAAATTGTCCTTCGAAACGGAGCTTCATCACAAAACGAACTTTCGGGTCCAAGGCAAAGAAGGCACGAAAGTTTTCTGCCGGTTGAACGAGACTTGTTTCGCCCATTTGATGACTTCTTCTCACGCCAATTTCACACATGTAACGAAGAATTGATTTGTAATAGGTACGGCGGAGAAGCTGAGCATTTTTTTTGCTCTCCAGATCGACCAACTTATTCAAAACGAGTTTTTTTTCTTTGAGTAAGAATGCGTTCATGGAATCGATCACAAGCTGCTCAGCTTGAAGGTCATCCGGCACAAGAGCAAAGGCCATGCTGTATAATTTCTCAGTGAGAGGTTGGACCAGCTGGAAAAATTCAATTCTTTTCATAAGCTTCATTTTAAAATCCTGGAGCAATTGAAGCCAAGTCCCCAAATCTGTTAAATACTATCACTACAACATGTTATTTCGATAACTTGGCGGTAAACCACTCTCAATAATCAAGTTTTAGCAGTGAAATCCGAAAAGACTCAGGTGATTGATGAGACAGGGGATGTCCCCGCTAAAGGTACGCCTATGAAACAGAACATTTTCCTTTCGCTTCTTTTGGCCGGAGTTATCTGGGGTTGCTCAGAATCCACATCCACAAGTAAGAAAGATGGCAGCAGTCAGGATCAATTTAATACTTGTAATGGGAATGCTTATTTCACCACTCCCCCTTGCCCAGGCTATTGCCAAAATAATCCAACGGCGTCCGGATGTTCGGGAACAACGACAGGAACAACCACAGGAACAACAACTTCAGGAACGACTTCTGGCAGTACCACAGGATCAACTTCTGGGGGAAGCGGTGGTGGTAATTATAGTGGAATACCAGATTCGAATAATGAGTGGGGCTCGCGCTACAATAGCTCTGGAAAACCAAACGCTTCTACGACAGTGAATTGTTCGGCGCCGGTCAATCAGCCAGGTGGAACAAACTACTCTCCAAGGAAGGGGTCGATTCACATGGCCTTCGGGAAAAATTATCGCCCAGATCTTCCAGGACTCTCGAACTACTCAACGAACATTAGCTATTTCTTAACCACTGTCGATTCTGCCAAAGGCTTTCTTGATAGTGATGGCAGTTTGAAAGTTCGCTTCATGCCTCGCCCGCAACGTGTTCCCGCGGCCGGAAAAGAATGGTGTTACGGACGGAGAACGGGATCTGGAAGTGGAGCAGCTTACGGTTACACCGAGCTAATTTATTCCGTCGGCGTTTATGGGATCCAAAACGGCACTCTTGTTGGGCCAATCCAAACCCACTACCTGACAACTGCGATTCAAAGTTGTTCTCCTGCGATTAACTTCACTGGTTTGAACCAATCCTACCCAGAAGGAATTGTGATTTCGGTTTACGATGTGCAATCCAACCAAGGTTGCGGTTCTCACCCTTGCAGCGGAAACTTATCTGCAGCAACGACTACATGCTGGGGTATGGATATTGAAGTCGCGACGGATTCGACAAAAACGTTTTAAGGAAACTGTTTTTCTCGCCCACATCGATTCTTCTTATCTCGATTGATTATGAACTCTATTAGCTGCTGATCTATTCGAGCATATCGATAATCACATCCGCGAGATTCTTTTTGAAAGCGTAAGACACTTCCACCAAGAGTCCGGGACAAGTGATATTCACTTCGGAGATTGAGTCCGAAAGAATATCAAACGCCACCCAATCCACCCCGTAACCAGCCAGCTCTTTGACAATGGCTTCGCAACGCGCCCGTGCTAATGGTGACAATGGCTCTGCGTGAAAACTCGCACCCTGAGCAATATTAGAAAGGAATTCGCCGTCCTTGGGAGTCTTGAGAATCGTTCCAATTTCTTTTTGTTTGAAATAAAGAGACCTGATCTCCCCTTTCGTCACTGCTTCAACAAATGGCTGAACGATGACTGGGCCCTGAAGCTCAATGACTTTTTCTTCGAAGCGTTTCTCCCAAGCATTCACATGAAGTTTTTCAACTCCAATTCCTGAATAAAGATCCATCGGCTTAAGAATAATGGCCGAAGGCTTCTCTTTCATCCCGGCAACGAATTGTTTTGCGAGCTCTAAATTCGAACCGACATAACTCGGAATCGATCCTTCTTTCCGGTAAGCATAAAGTTTCTCATTAAAGATCATGATGCCTCTTGGCTCGTTCATAACTCTAATTCCCTGTGAAACCAGTTGATCAAGCATCCAAAGAATCCGCTGATATCGAGAATCAAAAGGAGGATCGAGCCGCATATGAATGAGATCATTCCTCCCAAGTTCAATAATCTTTGAGACCGTTTTTTCAAAGGACGCGAGATAAATCTGATCTTCTTTCAACGTTCCTTTGAAAGAGTGCACCGTCAATTTAGGTGTTCCTTCGTTCACAACTGCGAAGTCTTTCTCAAAAAAAATATAGGTCTCAAAACCCCTCTTCTGAAGAGCAAGAGCAAGCATCATGGAAGAATCTTTTTTTACGTTGAGTCTTTCGAGTGGATCAATGAGAAGAAGGTGTCGCATCGTTAACCTTTGTTTTGAGATAATCCGTGAAGCTCTCTATCTTGTCTTGGTCCTTGAACGCTTCATATTCATGACGTAGCCATTTCAGAAGATCCGTCAGACTTAATTTCCTTTTCTTTTGAACAGTACTTAAAAAGTCCTGCTCTTCTTCATACGTCAAGAATGCCGCAAAAGACGCCTGGTTCCATTTGTGTTTGAACTCACAATCCTCATTGGGTAACCCAATGCTTGTACAAAGTGCTCTGAGATCAGGCTTAAAAACTTCATTCACGAAACGCTGAGTGAGCTCATCGGCTTTTTTGTCAGTGAGAAAAGTCCCAAGCTTAGAAAACTCACCCTGAAGAATTGAAATAAGCTCAACCACTCTTTTTTTGAGAACGTCTTTTTTTTCTTCGCGCCCCATGTATTCATTCAGCTGGTTCTGATCTTTGAAATATTCTTTCAATAATTCTTTGCCGTAGAAATTCGCCAGGTTCTCATTGAGCTCAACTTCATCTTTAATAAAAAAAACGGTGTGAAAGAGCTCATGAAAAATTGTTTCCGCGAGTTCAATATCGTCGTATTCAAAAAATGACGAAAGAATCCGATCTTCAAAATACCCTAGGGTCGAGTATGCGTAAACCGGACGAATATAGGTCACGAGGTTTTCTTCTTTGCGAAGTCTGCGTGAAAATCTTTTTGCCGAATCTTTTTTATAAAAACCGATATAAGGAAAACTTCCTATGAGTGGAAAATCGAATTCATGTGCCTCAATCTTAGTGTGAGGACTGGCAATCACTAAATAGGTAACCGCTTCGTGATCGAGCATGGACGTTTTGGTGTAGATGTCAGTCTCTTTAGAACCAAAATAGTAGTAGAAAAACTTTTTGTATTCTTGAACCAGCAGAATTTTTCTTTTCGTCTCTTCAGAAACTTCAGGATCGCTCAGGACTTTTTCATTTGAGCGAGATTTGAACCACTGAATCTTGGCAAAATTGTAACCCTGCTCTGTGAGATATCCCAGGTGTGAGCAGCCAGCGGTGGATAGAATGAAGACAAGCGAGGCTAGAACTTTCATGGTTACATGATAACTGAATTGAAGCGATTTTAAAGCTCAATGCTGCTTTTGCGTGTGAGGATAAACATACAAACGGAAACAAGTACTATCGTTAAAATGACTTTGAGGGCCATATGGACGGGAGCTTTCCACCAGATGATTGATAGGGAAATTGAAATCATCGTGGTGCAGAGAATTTTGGCGCGCTTCCTCACAACCCGATGATCTCCCCACTCCTTAATAGCGGGGCCAGCAATAGGCAGCCCCAAAATCCATGCGTGAAACTTCGGCGATGACTTAGAAAAAAGAAACGCCGCCAGGATCATGAAGGGTGTCGTCGGGATGATGGGAACAAAGGCCCCGAATACTCCGAGGCCAAAGCTAAGCCAAGCGCAGACAAAATAAACGAGCTTCACTGGATCTTTTTCCCCAAGTCGCGGAGTATTTTCCCTTGTGTGGAAAGCGCAGTTGCTGAAGTGATTTCGACATCCACCCAATGCCACTGATAATCATTCTCAGGAGTCTCCGGTTCAAAGTGAACGAGACGGTAGCAGGAAGTTCTTCCGGTCCACTTCGCCACACCTTTATTGAGACCCTTTTCTTCCACTAGCACACGGAACGTCTTTCCGATCATTCCCTGACGGATATTTTCCTGAATCTTAAGCTGCTTGGCTTGAATCTCACGCAGACGTCTGCCGCGAATCTCGTCATTGATCGCATCGTTCATTTTCGCGGCTTTGGTTCCCTTTCGCGGAGAAAAAGCATACGAGTAAATGAAATCAAACTGAGCGTCGTCGAGAAGTTTAAGTGTTGCTTGATGCTCTTCCTCTGTTTCATTGGGAAATCCAGCAATGATGTCGCTCGAAATAATGATCTCAGGATTAGCGGTCCGCATTTTCTGAAGAAGAGTGAGGTAATGCTCAACTGTGTATTCACGAAGCATGCGCTGAAGAACAGTATTTGACCCACTCTGCACCGGAAGATGAAGATGGTTCGCGAGCTTTTTGGAATGAGCGTGTGCGGCCACAAGATCATCCGTTACATCATAAGGGTGAGAAGTTGTGTACCGAAGGCGCACGAGTCCTGGAATTTTTTCAAGTTCCATAATGAGCTGACCAAGGGATTCCTCATTATCTTTTCCGTAGGAGTTCACGTTCTGACCCAAGAGCATGACTTCCTGAATTCCCGAATGCTCAACTAATCTCGAGACATCTTTCACCACCTCATCGAGACGTCGGGATTTCTCACGGCCTCGAGTGAAAGGCACAATACAGTACGAGCAAAACTTATCGCAGCCCTTAATGATATTCACAAACGCCGTCGGAGTTCCTTGAGTGATTTTTGTTTCGATCGAATAATTTTCAGAACGATCCCACGAAGTCACGGCAAATTTTTTCTCACCGGAGTAAGCGCGGTAAACCATCTCGCCGATGTTATCAACGACATCAGTTCCGAAAGCAAAATCGAGCTGCTTATATTTAGCGACGAGCTCTTTTCCTTCGGTCTGAGCAATACACCCACCAGCGGCGACGATCACATTTTTTTTGAACCCTGTTTCAGGGTCAATCTCTTTACTTTCTTTTAGTTTTTTTGTTTCGCCGAGATGTGAATAAAACTTTTGATTGGCGAGATCACGAACCGCACACGTATTAAAGATCACGAGATCGGCTTCCGCTTTTTCAGAGGTCGCAGTAAAATTCATCCCTGAGAGATGAGAGAGAATCCGTTCGGTGTCGTGATAATTCATCTGACATCCGTAGGTCTTCATCCAGACTTTACGTGGGGGAAATTCAAGATCGCCCACCTTCACGGTGGAATTTTCTGTAGTCATGTGGCCCTCAAAACTTTAGCTATTCAATCTAAGACTGAAGGGTGAATAATTGTTGGCGCACAATAGCAAAATGTCTGTTCTAAGTAAAGGAAATCACTGGATATAAATGGTGTTTAAATGAATTCTAAGTCAGTGTTATCATTTTAAAATGATTAGGTGAGAAGACGTTATCAACACCCTGTCTGAATTCAATTCCGTTCACGTGTGATTAAGACAGATCGAAGCTCTCCTGAAGATCGGTTTTCAACAAAGAGATTCTTAGATGAGCTCAGTTTGAAGAGCAAGGTAGAAGACAAGATTGAACACGAAGTGAAGAAAGATCGGAGCAAACACGGAGTGAAATCTCAGAAGTGCTTGCCCACAAATGAGACCCAACAGGAAAGTGTAAAATACCTGAAAACCGATGAACGGCACATACTCCACCGAGAGCACCGAAAGTCCCACGAGGTGCGAGAAAGCAAAAATCGCCGCCACCAGCATCGACGTCACATATTTACCACCAACGCTTGAGATAAGGACGCGCTGAAAAGTTTGACGGAAGACGAGTTCTTCCAAGATCGGAGCGAAAAGCAAAAGGTGCCACTCAAGATTGTTCACCAATCGAAACGGGGTCTCGATATCCATGTACCAAATGGCAAGGACTGAACCGACTGAAAGGAGAAGCACTTCAAGGGTCGCTTTGAGAGTTTGCTTTGTGAGCATCCAGCGGAACTTCCACGGCAGACGGAAGAAAAAAGAAACAGAAAGGGCGAAGAGAAAATCAAAAATGTAACTGAAAGAAATGGTCGAAGGAATTTTGTGCCAAGGTAAGCCCCAGGAAAACGAGAAGTAGACAATCACGAGCACAAAAAAGCTGATCACTTCAGTTCACCCACTGTGGCCACTTCATGAATAAGTCTGATCATTTCATCATAGAATTGCGGTTTTGTAACTTTGATTATTTGCTGAAACGCAGGGTTGCGAGCTTGACCATGGCCCATATTTTTATCATCAAAGACGAGTATTCTCATTGAACTGTCTTTTTGAAAATAGAAAATAATGTCAAGGTTGAAAGCGATCAGACGGAGTACCTTATCTTCAGAAGCAGGTTCAAGACCTGAAAAGAAAGCGGCTGTGAGAATCATGCTCTCATCATTTTTCATCTTCTTGAGAGCTCTTGAGAGAGTTCCAAAACTTGCTTGAATCCAGAGTAG
>CANETG010000013.1 GCA_947440875.1 Bacteriovoracaceae bacterium | reverse complement strand
GGAATTTGTGGCAAAGTACCTTCCGAACCGCGAGTACAAGCGCTTCAAGGGCGGTCGAGGCTGTATCGCTGGTCAAGGTGAACTAAAGAAGCTGGGGTATGATCCGCTTTTCATTCTGAATCATACCTGCGCCATGCTGAGAGCAAGAATCAATCGACTCATCCGCAAAACCTGGTGCACGACCAAGAAGCCCCAGAGGCTACAAATGCATCTTGAGATCTTCATTAATTACTATAACAGTGAATATCTGAGTTAAGTCTCAGCCGCACTTAAGTAGGGCAGTTTATATTTACCAGGTTTGGTTGTCGGTTAACCCTCAAAGTGGCAATATTGTTTCACATGAAAAAAGCTATCGGCATCTTCGATTCAGGATTGGGCGGTCTCACTGTCCTCAAAGTGCTGGCACAAAATTTCCCCCATGAATCCTTCGTGTATCTAGGCGACATCGCCCGCCTTCCTTACGGCAATAAATCTCCCGAAACCATCCGCAAATACGGCGACCAAATCCTGCGCTTTCTTAAAGATCAGGGTGTGAAGGCGATGGTCATTGCCTGCAACTCGGCTTCGACAGTTTATTTGGGGGAGAAATCTTTTGAGGGAATTCCACTTTTGAATGTGATTGAGCCTGGAGCGAGGGCCGCCCTTGAAAACGGCACAGATAAAATTGCTGTTCTTGGAACGAGTGCGACGATCAGATCTCACGCTTATGAGAAGACAATTAAAGCTCTCAGTCCGAAAACGAGTGTGGTAGAAATTGCTTGCCCGCTCTTCGTTCCCCTCGTCGAAGAGGGTGTCGTTCACAACGAGATCACCGATCTCGTGATCAAACGCTATCTCGAGACAGTGAAGTCTGAAAAAATTGAAACGGTGATCCTCGGATGCACTCATTATCCGGTCCTCGCAGATGACATTCGGAAGTACTTGGGGAATGTGAATCTGGTTGAGTCGGGTGAAGTTTTAACGACTGAATTAAGAGCGCTCAATTTTGTGACATACCAGAGTACCCGACAGATTCGGATTTGCATCACCGACGTCACTGATCACTTTGAGCGTCTCGCTAAAGAGCTGATGTATCCGGAAACACTAGGCCCCCTGGAAAAAGTTATCCTCTAAAAAAACCTCTAAGGAAGTCTCAGGGATTGAATCCTTCCACCGATAAGTCGGTGGTAAGCACCTTCGTGCCGAGGAGAATCACATGTCTGACAAAAAAGTCGTCGATTTTAATGAGAAGAGAATGAAGAGCATCGAGCAGAAGCGAAGAACTTTTGAACGCGTTGTTTTTCAAGACTTCCTTGGTGTGGAAACAGTGGTGGACGACCAGGGCGCGGGCTTTCCGATCAAATTTTTGGACATCTCCAAAGACGGCTGTAAGCTCCAAATGCCGTTCACATTGAAAGCGAAAAACCAATTCAAAGATGGGAAAGAGATTACGCTTAAACTCTTTTTTACTAAGGGCACATACCTTCCAGCAGTGGTGACTATTCGTCATGCTTCTGAATACATTGACCGTGATGGCAACGCGTGGCTGCACTTGGGTGGTGTTTTCGACACGACACTTCCAAGCTACAAGGCATTGGCCTCGTTTACCGAATTCATGTACCAGTACGCTGAGTACTCGTGCGTCGATAAGGGTGAACAGAAAGTCCTTTTCTTCTAAACCTATAAAGATATTTTTGTTACACTCAAGGCCTCCACTGGAGGCCTTGTTTTATGAAGCTCGCCATTCTGGGTTCTTCTCCTATTGCTCTTCTCGCCGCACTCCGTTTCCATTTCCATGGGGCCAGTCTTACTTTGTTCGCTGGCACCGATGCACCGATCGCATGGAATGCTTCCGAAGATGCTTTTACGGATCATTTAGGAAAACGAACTCTGATTGAAGCCGGTGTTGCCCTCAAAAAATCTGGCAGCTGGGAAGAATGGAAAGAGAATTATCAAAAACCACTGCTGAACTTTCTTCGTCAGCATCAGATCGTCAAAGACTATGATGTTGTTTCGGTCACCAAAAGATTTTTAGGCCCCGCCGAAGAAATCGACGGCAAGACTCGCTTCACTGATCTCTTCCGCGTTATCCATGAAATGAATCCGCACGAATTTATTGAGCAGCAAAAAATAACCAATCCCGAACTCTATCAGCGTCTCTCTGAAGAATTCATGGGCTCACTCCAGTCGAGTCTTGAGATGTACGAAGACTTCGATGTCGTAGTGGACTGCCGGTATCCGGTGGAAACAAAAACCATGGCGGTGAATGGTCGGGCCCTCGGCGAGAAAAGAATTAATCCTGAGAAAGTGATCTACGGTCTGGCGGCACTCAAATTATTGCCGCAAGAAAATGATCGCGAGATCGCTCTAGTGGGATCCGGAGCGCTCTCGGCTGAAGTCCTCACTCATTTAGAAAACTGGATGAAAGATCCGCGCATGAATGTGTTCATCATCTCAACTGAAGCTGAGCCATTTAAAAATTTCCTAGAAGTCGCGACTCCGGAAGTTAGAACTAAAATTGAAAGTATTCTCGATGTGATGGAAAAAGATCTGGCCCAGGAAATAGAGAAGTTCGAGATAAAACTCCGTGATTGGCAGGAGATGGATGATTTTATCCGCGTGAAGTATCCTCGCCCGACCGAACCCGTTCCACGGCTTAATTTCTTCTCCGGCCACAACGTTTCGGCGGTGGATGAACTCATCGATCGGAAGCGCCTTTTCATGACTCTGGAGCATCCCGATTTCCGTACCGGCAAAAAACATCCGATGAATAATTTACTCGATCTCAAAACCGTCGGAGTGGACCGCATTTTCGTGGCCATCGATCCGGTGAAAAAAAATGTGACTCCGAGTCTCCGGATTCTGGAGCGGGGCTTTTTTGATATCATACCTGCCTTCCCGAATGTGCTGGGTGCGTGGGAGACAGATCTTGAAAATTTGAAAGGCATAGAAAATGAAATTTTTACTTTATTCAGCCCTACTGACTCTCATTAGCTGCGGCGGCAGTGAAGTGAAGCGGGACATCGAGGACACTTCTTACCGGACATCCGGTGTGGAGCAGTTCTTTCTCCCTGAACTCCCTAATTGGGCCAACAGTTCTCCCTCCGGAAGATGTTTTAAGTCGTCTTCATTTCACTACATGGATTTCGCTAAGATCGCCGCCAATTATCAAATGACCTATCCCGAGATGATTGAACTCCAGGCGCAGTACAATGATCGGCTCGAATCCTATTTCCGCTCGACGACGGTTCGTTTTCTTAAGCCGGTTGAAGAGGCGAGCTTCTTTGCCAACACACTCGAGCAGGTCAGAGGCGGAGTCCGACAGTTCAAGCTCCCCGACGTCAAAGAAGTCGACGTCATTTGGGTCGACGGCTTCATCGCTGAAAATAAAATTGATGACCTCAAAAAAATGGCAAAAGCAGGGAAGTTCGATCAACGACTCCCGATTGTTTTTTCGGCGTGCTTTTCAAAACAAAATCTTTCCAACTGGCTCTCGGAGCAAAATCTCGATCAAGTGGGATTTTATCTTCTCTCCGCGGAGTGGTTGAATCCCTACGCCAACGACCTGAAGTTGAAGCCTCGACTAAGATTAGAAATAAAAAAACTTGTTAACCGTGAGTTAAAGATCAATGTGATTCATCCAGAAAGCACAGATCTTTATCCCACAGAAATTATCACTGAATAAGGAGTGCCGATGTTTGGAACGATGAAGAACGAAAAAGTGGCCCACAAAGAAGAAGTTCAAGGACTGGCCGCAGTTTTTAAAACGACGATGGGTGATTTTGAAATTGAGCTCTTTCATAAAGAAGCTCCGGAAACGTGTTGGAATTTTGTGAACCTTGCTGAAGGCAGACAAAAAACTTCGAAAGAAGGAAACTTCTACGACGGTCTGGTCTTTCACCGCGTGATCCGTGGATTCATGATCCAAGGGGGATGCCCCGAAGGTTCAGGCCGCGGCGGTCCTGGTTACAGATTCCAAGATGAGTTCGTACGCGATCTTCGTCACTCGGGCGAAGGCATTCTCTCGATGGCCAATGCAGGTCCCGGAACAAACGGCTCGCAATTCTTCATCACTCTCGGAGCAACTCCGCATCTTGATGGTCGCCACACCGTTTTCGGAAAAGTGGTCAAAGGTCTCGATGTCATCAAGAAGATCGGTGACACTCCCACGGGTGCGATGGATCGTCCGAAAACGGATGTTGTCATTAATCACGTCGAAATCGTTCGGAAGTAATCTCTCTCAGGCCTGATTCTCCTTTGGAATAATTCCAGGAGAATTGGGCCCTTTTTTCATCATTAAAATTCTTAACTGCCCTACTATAGTGGTGTTGAATAAGCTTTCCCCAGAAATTAGCGAATAAAATTCAATATCTTAGTCATTTTAATCGACGGCACTTAAACGCTTCTTGGGAAATTCAATCTTGAAATGACGAGTTTTCAATCTATCTCTAAGATAAGATTTCAATTCTCTGGGAAATAATGATTTACCCAACACCATTCAAGTAGGGCAGTTTTAAGAAATTTAAATCAGACTTGTCCCGGAATAACTTTATCCACCATGAGTTGAATCGTTTCGTTCCCGTTGAACTTATTGACTCCTAAAGTGAACTGGACCGTGAGTCCAGATTTCCCTTGAAGATCAAAGAGCTCTTCGGGGCTCATCTCATTCCATTTCCCGAGATAATTAAAACTAATCCCTTGGACTGAAACTTTCTTATTGGCACTCGTGAAGGTCCAACGGACGTGGGCATCTTTCATGATTTTATAAGACTGGATCACAGCGTTCTTCATCCGGAAAACGGGGCGCTCATGACCCGGGCCCCAGGGCTCGAGCCGATCAAGATCTTTCACCAGATTGGCGGTCACTTCTTCGATCCCGAGTTCGACGTCAAAGCTCCGTGTTTTTGTCCGCAGAGGTGCGGGAATTCCCTTGAGGTATTCCATCATGCGAAGTTTAAACTCCGGGAAGTTTTCTTTTTTCATCGATAGCCCTGCTGCCGCTTTGTGACCACCAAACTTAATGAAAAGATCTTTACAGCTTTCGAGGAGTTCAAAAATACTCAGCTCTCCAGCGGTGCGCGCAGACGCTTTGATGACTCCCTCTTCTTCAGAGTCAGTGAAAACGACGGCGGGCACTTCAAAAGTTTCTACAAGTTTTGAAGCGACGATTCCGATCACACCTTCATGCCATTCAGGTCGATACATGACGTTGATGAGAAGTTCAGCCCCGGAAAGTCCTGCGATGACGTCTTTTTTTGCTTCTAAAAAAACTTCCGCTTGGATCACACGCCGATCGCGATTGGCGACCTCGAGATGAGTGAAGTGTTCCAGTGCTTCAGTGGCGTCCCCAGCGATGAGAAGTTTCATCGCGCGTTCCGGATGATCTAAGCGGCCTTTGGAATTAATATGTGGCCCCACATGGAACGCAATTCTTTCAGAAGAAACGGTGCTGGCCTTGAGTTCTTCCGGAGTAAAGAACGCGCGCACTCCCGGATACTGGGACTGAGGAATCTGTTTTAACCCATGTCTTGTGAGACGAAGATTAAGTGCACTCATGCGCGCGAGATCGGAAATCGTTCCGATCGCCACAAATTGCAGAAGGGGATAGAGAGTCGGAATATCAATCCCCTTAAGTGCCAGGTCATTTTTTATTTGCAGGGCCAGAGCAAAAGCGACGCCGACACCGGCCAGTGTTTTAAGATCAGAATCTTTTTCATCACGACGATTGGGGTTAATCACCGCGTACGCACGCGGGATATGAGGAGCAGCATCCTTGTGATGATCCGTAATGATAAGATCCACACCTTTTTCTTTGGCGTAATCAGCAGTGGCGCAGTTTGAAATTCCGCAATCGACTGTGATGAGAACTTTCACATTTTTTTCAAGGGCCGCTTCAATCGATGACGGATGAACACCGTAGCCTTCGACGAAGCGGCTCGGTTGGAAAACTTCGACCTCAGTTCCCGTCATCGCAAAGAAATGCCACAACAAAGCGCACGATGTCGTTCCGTCCACATCGTAGTCACCGTAGACACCAATTTTTTCTCCTTCTTCGATCGCACGAATGAGGCGCTCTGAAGCCAGACTCAAATCAATCATGTCAGTGAGTACGGGAATGTCTTTTAAGTTCCAGGACAGAATGTTGTCGACCTCAGCAGGAGAGATGCCTCTTTTTTTGAAGAGACGAACAAGAACTGGATTCAGTTCTTTCATAGGACTTAATTGTTGAATCATGATTTGAAGCTAACAAAATTGTCGCGGACTCACCACAGAACAAAAAGACCCTTGATCAAATCTTCCTCCTCAATATCAGAGACTCTAGAGAAATTATTTTTCCATTCATCACCGTGGGCAGTGTGAACTTTTTCGAAGTATCGGAGGGGTAGGAAGGATTTCTGGCACAGAGTGCAGCGTTCCAATTCAGCGACGGATTCATTCACGTGCTGGCAGCGGTGACAAATCCTCATCAGTAATTTTTCTTTAGTCTCTTTTTTTATTTCGTTCACAAAAAACTTATCGTTCTATTGTAAGTTTTCTTTAGAAGGACCCTCTTGCAAAGAGGGCCCTGAGTAGTTGAGTAAGTTATATGAATGGGCCAGGAGTGGTGGACTGAGCACTCATATTAAATCCCGTTGCCTCCATTCCAAAACTTCCTGGAGTTTGCGCCGACCCAAGCTGAGGGGCGAGTCCCCACTGTCCGCCTTGATTCATCATTCCTGGTTGCTGCATCTGTGGTTGCGCAGGCATTTGTGGAGAAAGACCAAAAATATTCGACTGATCCACTTGTCCTGGAAGCTGTTGCCCTGGCTGAATCGGCTGAAGGCCATTCGGATAGTAAACCCAGTTCCCCGCCACTTGCGGCTGGTGATACTGATAGGCGTTGCGGTAATTAAACGTGTCTGGTACGCGGTACATATTCTGCATCGTCATCATCTGTGTCAGCTGCATCAGCTGCTGCATAATGAGTGACTGCTGCTGAACGAATCCCTGAAGCTGCTGCTGAAGAAGTTTATTCTGCTCTTCGAGCGCGCAAAGGAGAGGATCTTTTTCTTCTTTCTTCTCCTCTTCTTTTTTGACTTCTTCTTTTACTTCTTCTTTATCGCTACTTACGGCGATCGTTTCCTCTTGGACCACACCTGGTGCGCGAGTAACTGCTGCTACGGGTGCATCCCGTTTAGCGACGAGAATTCGCGTCTCCGCTAAATCTTTCAGAGACGCTTCCAAAATAATTTTCGCTTCTCCGATACTTGAACGGAGATCGCCTTCTTCATTCGGATTCAGGAGATCTTTAATTGAATTTTCAACTTGGGCCACGACGACTGCGGCACTCTTTACTTCTTCGAGGTGCTTATCAAGCTCAGAAGACTTTACAGTGTCCCGATCATACTCTTCGGCCTTCGAAACCTGCGAGAGTGACGAAGTGATTTCTTCTTTTAAATGCGAGCTATTAAGGTTCAGTGGATTTTGTCTGTCTGGAATCGTAAGGCCTTTCAGGAGTTCATCGAGGATGGGTGTTTTTGATGTTGCCCTCTCTTCAACCGTGGTTTCTGCAGCGAGTGCAGAAACTGAAGCAATGTGACGACCAAACTTCGTCTGAACATCTTGCGGTGACATGAGTAAAACTCCCAGCACGGGCATCATGACCCAGAATTGGTTTTTTTTGTGTGACATAGTTCCCCCCTAGGAAACGTGATAAATATAAACTTATGACTCCAAGTTCCATGCCAAAAAAACTGACCCTCGAAAAATGGCGGCATCTCCAGGACAGAATCCTGACAATCCAGAGGGTTATTTCCTTGTCAGGAGGGGGGAGGATTTTTAAACTGATCTTTCAATAGCGACTAAAACTTACTCGATCCCTATGGAAAGTGTCTGAACTTTAGACACTTCTTAAAAACATGAGAAAACGGCGTAACCCCAATAGAAGCCCCAAGAAGATCAATTTTAACGTTGATCCTACCCACTTCCTGAACCGAGACACGTCTTGGCTCCAATTCAATCGGAGGGTTCTTCACGAGGCGGCAGATAAGCGCAATCCCCTTCTTGAGCGTCTTCGCTTTCTGATCATTTTTTCTTCGAACCTCGATGAATTCGTCATGAAGAGGATCGGCTACCTGAAGCACCTCTTGGTGTCTGGAATTTCTCACCGCTCAGTGGACGGTCTCTCGGTGACCGAGCAGCTCGAGGGCATTCGAAAACACATCAGTGAAGATCTCGAATCTCAGCGGGCGATTTATTTGCAGTTGATCGGTGAGCTTCAGCGAAATGATATTCTCATTTATAACTACGAAGATTTGGCCGCGGATGAACAGGAGTTTTGTAACGGAATTTTCCGTCGTAAGATTTACCCCGTTCTCACACCGCTTTCGGTTGATCCTGGGCATCCGTTCCCGTTTATTTCCAATCTCTCTTACTCATTGGGGATGATTTTACGAAATCCTCATACCGATACAATCCTCTTTTCGCGCGTGAAAATTCCCGAGGCGATTCCAGGGCTCATGCTTCTGCCACGGGCCGAAGGTGAAAAGAAAAATAGATTTGTGACTACAGTGACGATGGTGAGGAGTAACCTCGCCATTTTGTATCCAGGAATGGAAATTCAGCAAACGGTGCCCTTCCGCGTGTCGAGAAACGCCGATGTTGATCACCGTGAAGATGAAGCGCAGGATCTTCTTATTCTCGTCGAAGAAGGGATTAAAGAACGGCGACTCGCGGAATGCGTTCGCTTAGAAATCCACCGCGACACTGATCCCAATCTCACCAACTTTCTGAAAGAGTCCTTAGAGATTCTCGAAGAAGACGTTTACGAAATGGATTTTCCAATTGATTTCGGAATACTTAAACCGATCGTTGATCTTGATCTTCCGCACTTGAAGTTTAAACCTTGGTCGCCGATCATTCCGAAAGTCTTCGCTGAAAATACCTCCATTTTTTCTCTCATCCGTCAGGGTGATCTTCTGGTGCACCATCCGTATGAGAGTTTTTCCGGAACGGTTGAGAAATTTGTCTCGTCGGCTGCGGATGATCCCCATGTCCTGGCCATTAAGATGACTCTTTATCGTACGGGAGATCATTCTCCCTTTATCCGCTCACTCATTAAAGCGGCGGAGAAAGGCAAGCAGGTTGTTGCCCTCGTGGAACTCAAGGCACGCTTTGATGAGCAAAGAAATATTGTCTGGGCGCAGAAGCTTGAGGATGCGGGAGTTCACGTCGTCTACGGAATTCTGGGCCTCAAGACTCACACGAAAACGACTTTAGTCGTCAGGCAGGAGACTGACGGCGAGATCATGAGTTACGTCCACGTGGGAACAGGGAACTACCACTCTCAGACGTCAAATCTTTACACCGATCTCGGACTCCTGACATGCAATCAAAAAATTGCGGGCGAAGTCGCGGAAGTGTTTAATTACCTCACGGGCTCATCCCTCAAGACGGACTACAAAGAAATTCTTGTGGCCCCGATTAATATGAAGTCCACGTTCATGCATAAAATCCGCGAAGAAATTAATCACGCCAAAAATGGAAAAAAAGCTCGCATCATCGCGAAGATGAATTCATTGGAAGATGAAGTCATCACTGAACTTCTGTACGAGGCGAGCCTGGCGGGAGTCAAGATCACTCTCATCGTTCGCGGATTTTGTTGCTTAAAACCAGGGATACCAGGGCTCTCGGAAAACATCGAAGTCATCTCCGTCATCGGCCGCTTCCTCGAGCATTCGAGAGTGTTCTATTTCTCCAATGGTGAAGTCGATGCGAATCGAGGTGACTTCTCTATCGGTTCAGCGGACTGGATGCACCGGAATCTTCACAATCGTGTGGAGCTCATCGTTCCGATCATCGACGTGAGACTCAAAGAAAAACTTTGGGAGTTTATTGAAATTATAATGAAAGATAATCGCCTGGCGTGGATCCTTCAACCAGACGGATCCTATGTCCAAAAACTTCCTGCGGAAGGCGAGGAAGAATTCTCCTCTCATCAAGAAATGATGAAAACCACGATCACAAGAGAGAAAGTAACATGAAATTAATCTTCGTGAGACATGGACTGGCAGAAGGGCATTTCAATATCAATCAAGACATCGATTTCCTGCGCGAACTCACCGTGGAAGGGATAAAAGAGCTGAATAAGACTTTTCGCTTATTTAAGAAAACGCAAAAAAGAATGGATGTGATTTTCACGTCTCCTCTGGCCCGCGCGGTGCAGACGGCGGAGTTTTTATGGGAAAACTATCCTGATGCCAATCTTGAAATGATGGCCGATCTCGATATCCTCGATGACCCAGCTCATCTGGTGGAATACATTTCTTTTCTCCCGAATGATGGAACGTACGCGTTCGTTGGACACGATCCGCATCTTACGCGCGCGATTGCGAGTATTTTGTCCCTTCATCCGGAACACGATTTCATTAGCCTCAAGAAGGGGGGGATTTGTGTTCTCGAAGGGGGAATGTGGGACGGATTTACGCTTGAACTTCTTCTTTCTCCCAAAGCGCTGAAGACCATGAAGTCCTGAAGCACTGAGTAGGATTTTTTTTCTTTCGATCTTTCGACATCAATTTTGTTCAAAACGATCACAGAGATCTTGAATTCCTAACGAAGAATTCTTCAGCACAGCCTAAAACTTCTTGAGCCACTTCATAATTTTTAATTGCGGTTTAATTTTAAAAAGGCGAATCCTCGATTCATTGAGAGATATTTCAAAAACATTGAGGGGAGAATGTCTTTCGAAAATTTCAATCTTATCCGAAGTCTGGTGAATTGGTCTGAGGGTCTTTCCCATCAACGTCTTTTTTGCCCGACAAATTAAAATCCGCTTCTTCCAGCCCATCTTTTCGGCGAGTTCACCCGATAGGACCACGGTCGCAATTTCAGTCTCTTTTGGACCATCCTCAATGAGGATTTCAATTTGGTAGTTTGAAAAATTTTTCACACGTGCACTCTATTTCAGTCGTCAACAATTTTCTGTCAAGATCAAGTTAAGCTTTTTGGAATGAAAGCTAAATTCGTGGGATTTTCACCCACTGATTTTCTACCCATCGATAATCACTTCCATGAATATCTACCCCCTTAACCCCGCGGATCGCGAGACGAATCTTCGGGTTATTCTCAACCCAAGAAAGATCGATCAGACCATAGTTCAATCCAAAAAACGTTTTCTCAAACTGTGTCCTTAAAAACCACCAGGTCGACTGAGGGGCAACATGAGTCATGCCACTTGCCGTAAACTCAAGTTGTCCATGCCTCTTCGTTATCGCAGCAAAGTGTTTATCGCCGGAAAGAAAGAGAGCTCCCTTCGGTTTATATTTCTTGATCAGTCCGAGCAGCCTATTCATTTCGATGGGGTGATCGGCGAATTCATCGGTCAGGGGAATCTGGGGAGAAAAAATCTGAAGGCCCGCCATGATGATGTGAAAGTTCGCGGTCGAATTTTTAAGTTGTGACTCAAGCCACTCCCACTGTGATCTTCCGAGGATGGGATATCTTTGATCGAGATTTTTAAAGTACCGATTATCAAGAAGAATAATTTTTACTCGACGTCCGTCGGATCCAAAATCATACGCCGTGTAAACGCCTTCTTGAAATCTTCTGGGAGAAAACTCTGGCTCTTCTAAAAAATCGAGGAAGTGTTTTTGAGATTCTTTTTTCCTCAGGAAGTTTCCGTCTGCGTTGTCCCAACCGAAATCATGGTCGTCCCAAGTTCCGATCACCGGGACTTTTGATTTGAGTTGAAGATAGTCAGGGTTTTGAGATTGTTTTTGGTAACTCGAGGCGATGTCGTAATTGCTTTCCCAGTCTGCGTAAATGACGTCCCCGCCCCAGATGAAGAGATCAGGGTTCGTCTGCTGCAGGTCCTGCCATAAGGGCTGAGCATCGTTTTGATCGTTGCAGGAACCGAAGGCGATTCGGGTGACATCTTTCAGAGCGTTTAATCGTTCAATATTGGAGGTTTGGGCCTGCACTGTGGAAAAGCTGATGAGTGAAATTAGAACACTTAGGGCAATCCGTTTGGCCATAGCGACTCCTTGTCTATAAGGAATGCTCGCACGGGGTATGGAGCTTCAGCATGTTAAGAATCGTCAGGAGTTTGCGAGGAACGTCCTCACAAAAATTATGGAGTGGTTTGATCGGTCAAAGGTTTTTTTTGCTCTTCGACGTTTCCTGTGAGGCAGAGAGTAAATCAATCGAGCAGATTAAATTTTTTGGGAGTCGTGTCCTGCATGGAAAGAAGAATGCCTTCTTTGAGGCCCACTTTCGGAAGTAATATCTCGGAGAGTTTTAATTTCTGCATGAGTTTTTGCGTAAGCATCGTTGCGGGCAAAATAACATCGGCCTGATTTTCAGTCAGCTCAAGTCCACGGATCCGGTCAACGTAGGACATCGAAAGGATAATATCTTCCATGTGACTGATCTCTGAAAAGGTAGCAAGCTGTGACGTCGGGCGACCCAAAGTTTTTTTCCTGATCTTTCCAATCCGGCGGAGATTTCCCCCCGTTCCCACAAAATACTCCGGTCTTCTTTTTCCGAAATTGTCCTTGATGAAGCTCAGCATGCGATCAAGTTCGAAATTAATTTTCTTCTCGAGTTCGACTTGATTTTTGTAATGAAGGAGTCTTACGGTTCCCACGTTAAAACTTTTTACCCCGACAATTTCACCGCAGCTAATCAGTGTCAGCTCAGTCGATCCGCCACCGATGTCCATTAAAAGGACATCGTGATTCCGGAAATCCAATTGAGACTTCACCGCATCACAGATGAATCCTGCTTCTTCCTTGCCCCGAATAATTTCGATTTTAATTCCAGTGGATTTGAAAATCTTCTCCGTGAGTTCGGGCCCGTTGATTGCGTCTCTCATCGCCGAAGTCGCGATCGCTCTGACCTCGGTCACCCCGTAGGCAGCAAACGAGTGGAAGAGCTCGATGAAGGCGTTCTCCGTCTCTTCAAGCTTGGCCGGCGAAATGAAGCCACCGTTGAAAACATCTTCACCCAGTCTCAGAGGAACTCGGAAACTTTTAATCACCGTGAGCTCATCTCCCAAACGCCGAGCGATGAGCGAGCGCATCGCATTGGATCCGAGATCAATCGCCCCGTAGGTAATCTGTTTTTGAAAAAGTTTTCTCAGGTACGCTGGCATCTGTCTCTTAGGCTCGAATAAGAAGGGGGCCGTAAGGCCCCCGTTGGTTATTTCATTAATCTCTTCTGAAGATTCTGATTGATCGCCTCGAGGAAAAGTTCTGTCGTGAGGTATTTATCCGCAGTCACTTTCTCTCCGTGAATAGTCGCAGCGAGATCTTTGGTCATCTTGCCTTCTTCTACCGTTTTCACGCAAACTTCTTCGAGTGTTTCGCAAAAGTTTTGAAGTTCTTTATTCCCATCGAGTTTTCCGCGGTGATGAAGACCACGAGTCCAGGCGAAAATGGACGCCATGGGATTAGTCGATGTGGGTTTGCCTTGCTGATGCATGCGGAAGTGTCTGGTCACAGTTCCGTGAGCCGCTTCTGACTCCATGGTTTTTCCATCTGGCGTGAGGAGTACTGAAGTCATGAGTCCGAGGGAACCAAAACCTTGCGCCACGGTATCCGACTGAACGTCACCGTCGTAGTTTTTACAGGCCCAAACGTATCCGCCAGACCACTTCATACAAGCCGCGACCATGTCGTCGATCAAGCGGTGCTCGTAGGAGATGCCTTTTGCTTCAAATTTCTTTTTGTATTCTGTTTCAAAGATATCTTGGAAGATATCTTTGAAACGACCGTCGTATTTTTTAAGAATTGTGTTTTTCGTCGACAGATAGAGCGGCCAGCCTTTGACGAGGGCCATGTTAAAGCACGAGTAAGCAAAGCCCTTGATCGACTCTTCAGTGTTGTACATAGAAAGGGCCACACCCGGACCTTGGAATTTATAAACTTCCCACTCCTGAGTTTTTCCATCTTCGCCAGTGAAACTCATCTTGAGAGTTCCTTTACCGGGAATCACTGTATCAGTGGCGCGGTACTGATCACCGAAAGCATGACGGCCGATTACGATCGGCTGAGTCCATCCGGGAACGAGGCGAGGGATATTTTTAATGATGATCGGCTCGCGGAAAACGGTCCCGTCGAGGATGTTACGGATTGTCCCGTTAGGTGACTTCCACATTTGCTTCAGTTTAAATTCTTCAACACGCTTTTCATCAGGTGTAATGGTCGCGCACTTAATTCCGACATTATATTTTTTGATCGCTTCCGCGGCATCGATCGTGACTTTGTCATCGGTCTTATCGCGATTTTCCATTCCGAGGTCATAGTATTTAATATCGAGTTCAAGATAAGGATTGATGAGCTTGTCTTTAATGAATGACCAGATGATTCGTGTCATCTCATCGCCGTCGAGTTCAACCACAGGATTCTGGACTTTGATTTTTTGCATGGGAGTTCTCCGTGAAAACGTTCTTTAAGATAGTGGTACTATTGTGAGGATAAACGGGTCATCTGTCGAGGAATACGGACGGGAATGCTCTGCGAAAATCAGTGCGCAACAGGACGATCTTTCAAGACTTCTAGGCTTACGGCGTAACCCTTTTTTTTGAGATCGGTATAAACCTTCACGACATCATCAGAAGAACTTTTCAGAGAGAGGAATTTAATCTTCTTAAAATAAAGATATTCTTTGAGCCCAGTTTCGAGAAGCTTTTCTCTCATTTCTGGGTCGACCCCACTCACATGGAGAATCGAGGAGACAACATAGAATTGATTGTTTCGCGTGTTATAGGAAACGGGAATTCCCCCGGTTTCACCCGACGTCTTTTCAAAGAATCCGTATTGACCATTTTCCCAGAGGAAAGGTTTCATCCCTGGTTTCCATTTGCGCTTTGGAATGGCCGCGATATTCTTCGCCAGAACCATGACGGACGAAAGCTTCACCTCATTGTTAGGGATCACCATGCGAGAAAAATCAGTGGGCCTATTTGATGCCGGCGACCGACTTCCCATTAGTGGTTTGACTCTTTTCATTTGAGCAGGTCTTCTCGTTCTGTGAGGACTCAGTTGGTCGATCGTTTTCAGCGCTCGCGGTTTTTCATTTTGGGGAGTGCCGAATAAAACGAGGGCCCCGATGACAAAAATAAGCGAGCCAAGGGGAAGATAACGTTGAAGACCATTCTTCATGGATCTCTTCCGTGAATTTTCATCGACCAGCTGGTAATTGAACCGGAAAATGCAGCGGTGTCGTCGAAAACCTCAAGGGTCCAGACTCCATCGGATTCTTCATCTAAAAAGGCGTTCGTGAGGAGCTGAAGTCTAGTCTCTCCGAAGGTATTAAAAATCCCGCTCGAAAGATTGAGGAGTCTTGAAGTGTGTGTTCCGTGAGGACAGGTGAGGTGAACAGCAAGCTGACCAGGATCTGTATGAGTCGTATTCAACGTCACTTCGATCGCCTCGATGAGGTACTCATCGGTCACGGTTATCGCAGAGGTCGCTGGAGCAGTAACGTCGTTATTAGTGATGAGAACCGCAGATGCATTCGTATTATCACTTGTCAGGTAAGGACCTAAGTAGGTACTAGTATTTTTTCGGATAAGTACTTCTTTAACGGCTTCCTCTGCGTTGACCAGTCCAAATCCGTACCAATTAGAAAAAAGTCTCCCTGCTCCGTTGAGCATCCATTTCTCTTCAGTCGGATATCCAGTGATGTCCCCATATTCAGGGTGGGGGATTTCGTCTTCCCAAATAACCGAACCAGGAAAGTAATCGATGGGATCAGAGGTAATCGCGAGGATGTATTTCACGTCTCTCCAAGTAAGATTGGGATCTGCCTCGAGCATAAGAGCGACGACTCCCGAAACCATCGGTGCAGCCGACGAGGTCCCGTTCATCACGTTCGTATGATCGCAGCTCGCATTGAGCTCGCGGTTGTAGCCGTAGTTGAAAGCATTTTTTATACGATAGACAAATGAGCGGAAACTAAACCCTGAACTACAGTCACCAATGTCCGCAGTGTAAATCGCGGGAACATACCGCTCATCTAACTCGCTGATCAGGGGATCAACGTCTTTCATTCCTTCGCCGCCGATACCACTCACCCAAATCCCAGAACCTGGAGTGGAGTAGGATGCTTTGACTCCGTCACTATTCACGGCGGCAGTGACGATCGTATAGGCCGTCGCCGTTGAGACACTTGAGTTTGTATTTCCCGCGTAAGAAAAATCATAAAGATCATCAGTGGGATCGACATCTAAACTATCTCTCACATTGTAATCGTTACCCGCCGATTGAACGTAGATGGCACCTTTTCCCCCGCGAAGAGCAGTGATCGGGTTGGCAACGTTGGCTTGGTAGAGACTAAGAACCGCAGCTTGACCGGAAACCGAATCAGAATCGTAGGAGTCCCAGAATTCAAAACCCGTAAAAAAAGCTTGGGAGAAACCGTAACTATAATTGAAAATATCGAAGTCATCATCTCCGGAATCAATCTGGTGAAGAGTCTTCGCGAGATTCGAAGTGTCGTGATCGTCTTGTGAATCCGAAATAACATATTTGAAAGCGGCGTACTCAGCCTCCGGAGCGACACCACGGCCACCGTAATTATTCCAACCTTCCGCCAGAGCGATCCCTGCCACTGCAGTACCGTGAGAACTATTTCCTGAGGGGTAGGCTTCAGATCCTTCCCAGCGATCAGGATCGAGGAAAGAATAGTTCCTGTTTTTTGTGAGAAGATTATTGTCGTCGAGATCGGCGTGAGTGTAATCAGTTCCGGAGTCTGATATGGCGATCGTGACTCCGGCGCCTCTATACTTTTGAACGCGATTTGTGCCGTTGTGAACTTCGTCGATGTCGTGATCGATATCGATCTCTTCGCCGGAGTCTTCATTCCCATCATTATTAAAATCGAAATAAGTTTTGAGTAAATAATCCTCGTTCGCAAACACATCTTGGCCAGTGTTATTCAAGTGCCACTGATAAACATACAGAGGATCGGTGGGTGTTCCACTCGAACCACCGGTCGATCCACCAGATGTAGAACCAGAGGTTGATCCACTATCGTCACTGACAGAACTACTATCGACTTCTCCCTCGTCCTGCACGCATGCACTAAGAGTGGCCAATAACGTCAGCATAATAAGAGTACGCATAGATATCTCCCTGCAGAGTCTATCGGTTGCGAGAAGGTATTTGTTTAAGGGAGTTCGCTGGACCGTATTCGTCGGAATTGTGTGACCTCTTTTTGGGGCATTCTTCCTCTTAAATGATTGAACTTAAGGACTTCAAGCGCCTTTGCCTCTGGGAATCTGGCACGGGCCTTGCTCCCAAAGCGGGGGATTGAAAGCAGGGAGCGTTTTTGGCCAACGTAATGAGTCCCGATCGTTTCTGCAAACGGCCCGCAGTCGCTGGGCACTGGACTTAATGAAGGAAGAAAAAAATGATGAGCATCAAAGATAGAACGGATTCTGTTTGGGAGACGATCGGTCTGCCACTTTTTACTGAGATTAAAGGGGATGCACGAACCGAAGTTTGTGTCATCGGCGGGGGACTATCTGGTCTCTCTATTGCCTATGAACTCGCCAAGCGCGGTAAAAGCGTGACCCTCTTGGAGTCTTTCCGATTAGGCTCCGGTCAAAGTGGGCGAACGACAGCGCACCTTTCCTGTCAACTCGAAGAAGAATTCAGCGAACTGATAAAAATGCATGACCTTCACACCATCAGAAAGTTTCTCGAAGGCCATCGGAGCGCCATTGATACGATTGCAAGTATCGTGGACATGGAAGACATTCTCTGCGACTTTAAAAGAGTCGATGGTTATCTCTTTGAAGGTGAAACTACTTCCGAGAACTTCCTCACCAGAGAGCATGATGCCGGAAAAAAATGTGGGATTTTTCTTGATCCAGTTTTTAAAACACCTCTCTTAAAAGAAAAACGTCCAGGGCTCAGGTTTGCCTCACAAGCGCAGTTTCATCCGATGAAATACATGCGGGGACTAACCGAGTGCCTGATCGATCTCGGTGTCATCATTCACGAAAATACTCGAGTCACTGAAATCGAAAACCCTACTCCGGCCCTGTCTTGTATCAAAACCGAGCACAATTTTGATATCCAAGCGGACTTCGTGGTCGTGGCAACCGATACCCCGATCAATACGAGATTCCCTATTCATACTAAGCAGCATGCCTATAGGACCTACGCCATCGCTTTGGAGCTAGAGCGTGAAGTTGAAAATGTTCTTCTCTGGGATACTGAAGAACCTTACCATTATGTTCGAGTCCAAGAGCATAAGCTCATCGTCGGCGGAGAAGATCATCGGACCGGACAAATGCCGGATGAAGATCCTTTTACGAAACTAGAGAATTGGACGCGGAGGAATTTTGATTTCGTCGGGGCCGTCACTGAGAAGTGGTCCGGACAGGTTTACGAGCCCTCGGACGTGATCGGTTACATTGGGAAAAGCCCAGGCGTAGAAAAAAATATTACCATTGCGACCGGGTACTCTGGAATAGGAATGACGAGTGCGATCATCGCCTCACAGATCATTCCGAATCTGATTGAAAATCGTTTCCACCCTCTGGCGGAGATTTATGATCCGAAGCGACCTCCCTTAAGAAACATGACTGAGTTCGTAAAAGAAAACGTCAACGCCGTTTATCAGTACACAGATTGGTTAACCAAAAGTGACGTCAAAAATGAGGACGAAATTCCTGAAGACTCGGGCTGTCTCATTCGCCACCGACTCACGAAAAATTGCGTCTATCACGAGAAAGGGAATAACTTCGAAAGAAAGTCCGCCGTATGCACACACTTAGGCGGCCTCGTTCATTGGAACGACATTGAGAAAACTTGGGACTGTCCGGCGCACGGGTCTCGGTTCAACACTCACGGTACTCCGATCGAAGGACCTGCCATGTCTGAATTGCCGGAGCCGTAATGGAAGTCGTCGAATTTTCCCGAGAGATCGAGATACTTAAAATAGATTTTTTAAAAAACCAGGAGACCCTCGATCTCCTCTGCCATCCGTTGTCGATTGAAGATTGCCTCATCTCAGTGACTGAAGAAACCTCACCCGCCAAATGGCACCTCGGTCACACGAGCTGGTTCTTCGCGCAGTTTCTGCTCAAAAGGTTCGCCAAGTACGAAGTCCCTCCCGAGCTGGGGTTTATGCTTAACTCCTACTATAAAGGAGTGGGGGATCATCTCCCGAAAAACTCTCGACGCTCGATTTCTCGGCCAGGGCTCGTAGAGATTGGCGACTGGCGAAATGAAATCCGTCAAAGAGTGATTGAGTTTTTGGATATGACGACCATGGAAAACTTTTTTGCCGTCAAAAAGATTCTTGAGCTCGGGATTAATCACGAGCAGCAGCACCAAGAACTTCTCTTAATGGACATCAAGCGAAACTTTTTCGAAAATCCTCAAAGACCTCGCTACAAATCGCGCTCTCTATCGGCCATCCATGATCATAGCTCCCCATCATGGATTAATGTTCCCTCAGGTCTTGTGACCATTGGGGCCGCAGTGTCTCAGAGTCGTTTTCACTACGATCACGAAAGTGACTGCCATAAAAGATGGATCGATAGCTTTATGCTCATGAGCCATCCCGTTACCAATGAAGACTTTTTAAACTTCGTTCAACATGGGGGATATGAGTCACCTCAGTTTTGGCTCTCCGACGGTTGGGATTACTGTCAGCGACAGAATTGGAAGCATCCTCTGTATTGGGAACAAAGAGACGGGGAGTGGTGGCATTTCACTCTCTGGGGCATGGTCCCTTTAGATCTCAAGGCTCCCGTGTGTCACCTTTCCTATTACGAAGCCGATGCCTATGCGCGTTTCAAAGGTGCTAGACTTCCCACTGAATTTGAATGGGAAACCGCCTCGAAGAACGAAAAAAAAATCGGTAACTTTTTAGAGTCAGGTATTTTCGAGGCCGCAGTCTTGGATGACGGCGAAGAATTTGCGGGTATCCACGGGACTGTCTGGGAGTGGACCCAAAGTGCCTACCTCCCGTATCCGAGGTTTGAGAGCTATCTCGGAGATCTCGCTGAGTACAATGAGAAGTTTATGGTGAACCAAATGGTTCTCCGGGGAGGATCTTGCCTCACTCCTTCATCCCACTACCGCCACACCTATCGAAATTTTTATTATCCCCACATGCGATGGCAATGCGGTGGGATCCGACTCGCAAAGGAACTCGCATGATGGAAACTGACATTTCTGATTCCTTTGAGCTAGAGACTTTCGAACTTCCTGCGCAAGGAATTCTTTCGGAAGTGATCATGGGGCTATCGAGGTCCCAAAAATCTCTACCGGCAAAACTCTTTTACGATAAAAAAGGTTCGGAGCTTTTTGAACGGATCTGTTTTCTTCCATCCTACTATCCAACTCGGACAGAAATTAAAATCCTGCAAGACAACGCTCAGGAAATCGCTGAGCTCATCGGTTCTGGGTCGCTGCTGATTGAACCGGGAAGCGGGGCCGCAGAAAAAGTCCGCATCTTATTGCGAGCGATGAGAGGACATAAGAGCTATGTCCCAATCGAAATTTCAAAAGAAATACTCTTGCGGACTTGCAAAGAATTGATTGAAGAATTTCCTGGGATGGGACTTTACCCCGTGTGCGCAGATTTCACACAGGCCCTTCGATTACCTCTGACTGTCGGCTCTCGTCCGTTAAAAAAAGTTTTATTCTTCCCAGGATCAACCATCGGAAACATGGATCCAGCTGACGCCAAAGAATTCCTCAAAGAAGCAGGTCACTTGACTGGGGGAGGAGGGGTTCTCATCGGCGTTGATCGGAAAAAAGATCCGGCAGTCTTGCGCCTCGCCTACAACGACCCAGAAGGAGTGACGG
>CANETG010000012.1 GCA_947440875.1 Bacteriovoracaceae bacterium | reverse complement strand
CATCAAAGAATATTCGGTGAACATTCGCATGACGGATCTCGAGCGGGCGGTGGAACTCCTTCGTACGCGCACAAAAGTCTTCAAGTACTCTGAAAAATCCAGCACTGGATGGTAAGAGGTCTTCACTACTCGTTACTCATTTGTTTTCTTCTCCTGGGGGCCTGTGCCTCTGGGATGAAGAATCAAATGAAGACCTACCGAGACGCCTTTGCCATGGGCGAATATGAAAAAGCTCAGGCGGTCCTCGATGAAAGTGTTCTGAAGGATGAAAAAAAATCCGTTCTCCTGTGGCATCTTGAAAAGGGAACACTTGCTCTTCGGCGCCAACAAATCGACGAGTCGATCAATCACTTTCAGAAGTCTCTGGCCCTCATCGATGAATTATTTACCAAGCGCCTTTCGGCCAAAGCAGCATCCCTTTTAATTAACGACACCGCGGACGTCTTTTACGGTGCTTCGTACGAGCGCTCCTATGCTCACTATTTTCTTTCGAAAGCTTTGTACGCTCGCTTTCAGAAAACTGGAAACAAACTAGACCTCCAAGGGGCCCGCGGGACCATTCTTGCCTGGGACACATACTTCACTGAACTCCAGCGAAGCTCGACTTACAAAACTCTCTATCACACCGACCTGATGCTCAAAGTTTTCGGTGGCGAAATTCATGAAGTCAGTGACATCCAGGGTGACAAACAAATCGCTCTTCAGCTCTATAAAGATGCGCTTCAAATTCTGGACCGTGAGGGAGGACTTTTCTCCCACTTTAATTCCAAGCATAACGAATACACTCAAGACGCCGTTGCTCGCCTGAAAGATGGCAGAGCACCGACGGATAAATTTTACGAACGCACTCCTGCCTATGAAGATCTGAAGAATTTTATTCAGTTTAAAATTCTCGCCTTGACCAAAGATGTTCGTGGGTACGAATTCACCTCCTTAGTGAAATCGATGAAGCCGTCTGAATCGGTTTTGAAAAAAGTCAATGAGGGTCAGCCCAACGTTGTGATCGTCGTCGAGGAAGGACTCATTCCGCCCAAAGTCGGTAAGCAGTTTAACTTCGGTCTAAAAGGAGCCGCTGATCAAGTCAAAGATCCAGGGGCAAGGCGCTTTATCATGAGCGTCGGATCCGCAGTCCTGGCGGAATTTGCGATGAATCAGTTGGGGATGGTTCCTACCGGAGGAACTTCACCAGGAAGTTTTATTTTTGGTTATGAGGCAACCAAGCTGGCCGTCTCAGAAGCCGCCATTGAATTTGAACTTCCGATGATTGAAACCGTTCCACCGGTTCAGCGACTGGAACTCTTTATCCTCAATGACAAAGGTGTCGTCGTCAAACGCGGTCCACTTCCGGTCGTTTCAGAAAATGGTGACATCGCCAAAATTGTGCTCGAAGAAGACGTCGTTGCTCGCTACGTTCGCACAGGAACCAGAGTGGCAGTAAAACACATCCTCGCCATCCTGACGGCTTACGGTATTTACTCTAAACTCAAAACCGAATCTGAGGATTTTCTCGCCAAAACGGCGGCGATGGCCACGTACGTTGGTGCTTCCAAGGGAATTGCAGCAATGGAAAAGGCAGATACTCGCCACTGGACGACTCTTCCCCAGGCGATCCGTGTAGGAGAGTGGAAACTCCCACCCGGCCGATATAAAGCGGCCCTGGGGCTCTATACCGGGACAAAAGCTCCGGACGCTCCCGCTAAAATCCTGGGAGACTTCACTGTGAATCAGTCGGGTAAAGCGATCCACACCTTTCCCTACATGGATCTCTAAGAAATTTCTTAAGCTTTAAGACTCATCTCCGAGAAGTCTGGAGATGCGTTGTTTATTCGGATTTTTATTTCTGATTTCTTTCTCACTTTTCGCCACCGAAGAGCGCCTCATTCACGTCGATGCGCAGACTCATCGCTCTGGCAGCTGGACGGAGTACACAGACTCAGAAGAACTCAATTTCAAGCGTCTTTTTGACATGCTTGAGAAATCACCGACTGGTGCCAAGGTGATGCGAGAGGCGTCTCGAAAAGCCGCCCGTCTGGGACTGACTTTAAACGACATTGTGAAAGTGGGAGAAGGCTCACTGACGGATACGACTCTGGTGAGAAAGTTTAATCCTCGGTCTCCGGATGTCGTTATTTACGAGACGAAATCAGTGGTCTACCTCAACCGTCACCTCAATTGGAATGACGCTCTCTTGGATCTGGCCCACGAACTGACTCATTACACTCACCGTAATAGTTTTAATCCCTACGAAGATTCTTTCAACGCCCGAGATTTTATTCGCAGTACGATCGAAGGCGAGGGGGGAGAAGTGGAAGCTTTTCTTTCTGAATGTCACGTGGCCCGGGAACTCTTTGATCGCAGTGGTCAGCTCAGAACGAACTGTCGAAAAATTGAAACGGAAGAGAGAAAATTATCTTTTGAGCGGGCAGTAGAGCTTTTCTACCACGTGGGTGCTTATTACGATTCGTTTCACAAAAAGCTTTCAGAAAAAAAAATGGAATCGGCGTTTTCGGGCCTTAATCCAGGGAAAATAAATTTTATTTCATCAGCTTACGGTGTTCCTTATCCGATTGCCGCACTTATGGAATACGAATTAGTCATGAATAAGGTCTGCGAAAATGATAAGAAGCGCCTTGCCTATATGCAGCAAGAGCAGGAAAAGATCGGGGGAAGGTCTCCCGCCTCCGAGCCATCGAGCACAGACAAGTTCGCTCTAAGTTATTCCTCTCGTTGTAAGCTTTAATAACACCCTTCGACATCTTCCGGACACCCTCCGAAATGACTGAAATTCCTAGTAATTTCATAGACAAAATTGTACTCTTGAAAAGCTTAAAACTTTTCAATGAGCCAGGAGTTTCTCCATGCAAGATGGTGTTGTTCTTACTACAGTTGACGATTTTCTCAACTGGGGAAGAAAAAATTCTTTGTGGCCCATGACTTTCGGTCTCGCTTGCTGCGCAATCGAGATGATGGCCACTGGTGCTGCCAAATATGATCTTGAACGCTTCGGCTGTGGTGCCTTCATGGCAACTCCACGGCGCTCAGACATGATGATCGTTGCCGGCACTGTGACACTCAAGATGGCGTCTCGGGTGAAAACTCTTTACGAGCAAATGGCGGAACCAAAATACGTTATCTCCATGGGCTCTTGTTCAAACAAGGGCGGACCTTATTGGCAGCACGGCTATCACGTCTTAAATGGCGTTGATGAAGTAATCCCTGTGGATGTCTATGTTCCGGGTTGTCCTCCACGTCCGGAATCACTTATTGAAGGAGTCATGACTCTTCAAAAGAAAATCGCCAACGAGCGCCTTCTCAGAAACAAATGGGTGAAGCATGCATAATGTAGACCTTAACCAACTTGCTTCTCTCATCAATAAAAACATTCCCGGTGCCAATGCCGTTGTGAATGTTGCTCCCGATGCCAAACTTGATTCCAGCATCAATATTGAAGCCTCACACATTACTAAAACTGCTCAGTGGCTTCGCTCGAATACGGAACTTCCTTTCAATGCGCTTCAGGCGATCACTGGGATCGACTGGATGGAGTCCATGGAAGTCTGTTACATCTTCGCCAATTTTGATGTGAACGCGTCTCGTGAGCTCATTCTTAAAGTGAGACTCACTGATCGCGTTGATCCGAAAGTAGATTCGATCATGAAAGTGTATCCAGCAGCAGATTGGCAGGAGCGCGAAGTTTACGACATGTTCGGGATCAAGTTTAACAATCATAAAGATCTTCGCCGTATTCTTTGCCCAGATGACTGGCAAGGATGGCCACTTCGGAAAGATTACGTCGCCGCTAAGTACTACAATGGCATCGAAATTTATCCCGAAGCGAAGATGAATTTCGAAGACCGGGACTTCATCGTTCGTCAGGCCATGATTAAAAAAGCTCAGGAAACGAAAGCTCAATAAGAAGGAAGAGAGATATGCAATCACGTTGGGATATTGGTGAGCCGATTAAGCCGACCATCAATGAAGATACCGAGCAGCTAAAATCTGAACTCCTAACCCTCAACATGGGTCCGCAGCATCCTGCGACTCACGGAGTTCTCCGGATCGAAATCTGGACGGATTCTGAAGTCGTCGCTCACGTCATCCCCCACCTTGGTTACCTTCACCGCTGTATGGAGAAGCACTCTGAGCAAATGGATTTCAGAGGTGTGATTCCCTACGTCGATCGTCTCGATTACCTCGCCTCGATGAATATGGAGTGGGGATACGCCATTACTGTCGAGAAAATGCTGGGTACAGAAGTCCCAAGACGTGCCGAACTCCTCCGGATTATGACGGGCGAACTTCAGCGGATCGCTTCTCATCTGATGGCCTTCGGAACGTACGCGCTTGATCTCGGGGCGTTCACTCCCTTCCTCTATGCCTTCGATTATCGCGAAAAAATTCTCCGATTCTTCGAAGAAGTTTCTGGTGCTCGACTCCTTTATAATTATATGTGGATCGGTGGTCTTTGGAATGATTGGACGGATGATCAGCTCGACCGAGTCAAAGTATTCTGTGACGAGATGGAGCTTGAGGCCAAGAAGTATCATCAGCTCGTTTCCATGAATAAAATTTTTGTTCAACGAACTGCCAATGTGGGAATCATGAGTCTTCAGGACTGTTTTGATTTCGGAGCGACTGGACCGATTCTTCGGGGTGCCGGTTACAAATGGGATCTGCGGAAGAATAAGCCTTACTCGCTTTACAACGAATTTGATTTCGATGTTCCGGTAGGAACTGGTGAACAAGGTGTCGTCGGGGACTGCTGGAACAGATACATCGTGCGCATGAAAGAAGTGACAGAATCTATCAAAATCATCCGCCAGGTCTTTGATAAACTCGAGCCGGGTCCGGTGATGGGTAAAGTCTCAAAGGTCATCAAGCTCCCTAAGGGTGAGGTTTATGTCCGGACAGAAGCTCCTCGCGGAGAAATCGGATTCCATTTGTTCTCTGAGCAAGACGGCAAAACTCCTTATAGAATGAAGGTGAAGTCACCTTGTTTCACTCATGTCTCGATGCTCCCTCGGGTCGCACCGGGGCAGATGATTGCGGACTTCGTCGCGACGATTGGTTCAATTGATATCGTATTAGGAGAGGTTGACCGATGAACACAAACTCGACCCATGAGACCGGTTCTGTGAAAGACTACTTTGGCAATCTTTTCAACGGGATTAAGACCACAGTGGTTGGGATGTGGATTACTTTTCGCTACGTTTGGGGAGTGAAGCCAGTCTCCATTGAATATCCTGAAGTGCGTGAAGTCCTTCCTGAGAGAGCGCGGATGCGCCTCTTTAATGATGTTCAAAACTGTATCTCTTGCACCCAGTGTGCGATGGCATGCCCAGTTGATTGCATCTACATTGCTTCAGAAAAAAGACCGGAGGGAGAAGAAATTAAAAAGACTTCAAACGGTCAGGCGATTCGTCTCAAACTGACTCAGTTTACCATCGACATTGGTCTTTGCTGTTACTGCGGCCTTTGCACAACAGTTTGTCCCACTGAATGTTTGACTCATTCCCATGATTACGAGTTCTCTCAGTATACGATTGATGGAATGAAGTATGACTACCTCGCCCCAGACGTCATCGCCTGGAGAGAGCGGATCGTAAAAGTTTAAATTTAAATTCTCAAGGCCCCGTCAGGGGCCTTTTTTATGGCTCGATTATTTTCAGATAAATCTCAGAACCTTTTACGTCACCTCTGATCCTCACTGGAATGGAAGCTCCCACGGGTTGCAGGTTAATAAAATTCAGTGCTACGTAAGAGCTGAAAGGACTAATGCTATAGGTTCGCCCACTCATCAAAAGAGTTCCAGGAGGGTTGGATGAACTTCGAATGAGAGTCGCTGTTTGCGTGACAGCGATCGGTGCTGCGTTTGTCACCGCCTCACTCGTCTCAAGCTGATTGGTGAACTTCACATCCTTCCCGCAGCTAAGCATTACCAGAAGGAAAAAAAAGAAAAATTTATTCTGCATCACTGATTGTCCCGTCGATTTTAAGTTTGCCGTTCTCTTTGACTATGATGAATTGATTTCCGCTTTCAGGTGCGGGTGCTTTTTTCTTTTCCGGGGCGTCTTTTCGTTTCACGAGCCAGAGTTCATCTCGGATACCTTTTTTCCACGTGATGAGGGGAGCGCTGAGGGATTTTGCCTGGACCTTGGGAAGCTCTTTGACTCCTTCGGAGAATTCTTTTTTTCCCCCCGCGGACTTAAGAAATTTCTCTGTGAAGACTTCATCGATTAGTTCCACTTTGTGAGAAAGCATCACCGCATCGTATTTTTTAAAAAGATCTGCCATCTCTTTATCCGAAGATGCGGCAGCGGAAAACGAAATGAAGAAAAGAACGATTAATTGAATACGCATCCGTATCCTTTTGCGAGTGACTTGATCTGGCCGATAAAATTTTTAATGGTCCCTGGGCACTCGGTCGAGTGATACTGACTGTGCCACTTGATCATCTTCATATTGGGGTATTTTTTTTGAAGCTGGCAGGAAAGTTTTGCGATACTTTCAATTGTCCGCGGCGAGGGATTCCGAGGGGTACTTCGATTGTAACCCAGGGGATTACTCACGGATCTCGGAGCGTAGTTCCCAATCACAGTCACTCCGATCGTCGTCACATTGGCCTTGATTCTTCCGGACTGAACAAGAGATGAATTTGTCACCGTCGTCCCGTTTTCTCTTCCGCAAGTAATTTTGCCAGAGTTCCAAAGTCGTTGTTGTTCCTCGTTCATTGGAACAAAAACATTTGACCCCGCATGAGCCCCCACAATCTCGAGAGGGCGCCCTTCCGACACCACGGGGGAAGGACTTGATTGGCCAGGGTAAGCACCGTTAATGAGGAATGAGTAGGCCACCATGTACCACGGATCGGCCGTTGTTCCTTCGTTCAAATGTGCGCGATTGATTTCGAGGGGGGTCTCCGTCGCTGAGGTCGCCGTATGGTGGAGGACAATGGAGTCCACCATCTCGATGGGTCTTCGACAAAACGTCGCGCGAGAATTTCGAGGATACTCAGGTGTGGCGACAGGAATAAGTTCCAGAGGCCATCTCGGAAGAGAAATAGACGGTGCACCGCTCAGGTAGGGGACACAGTTCTCGCAGTCCTGTCCGACGATCGGAAGGGAAATGGAAACGAGAATAAAAAAGCACAAGCTCCTAATGGGCATCGCTTACCGTTCCGTCGATTTTCAATTTACCCTTTTCCTTCACGATGATGAATTGGGTTCCGCTATGGATTTCCGAAGATTTCGATTTGAGGTTTTCACTTCCGAGGGGTTTAAGAGTCGCAAAGAAGACTTCTTCTTTCATGGATTTTTTCCAAGAGAACTCGGGAGGCTGGAGTGACTTCAATTCATCCCTCGGAAGTTCTTTTACCATCGCGATGAATTCTTCGCGTCCACCGTGTGCGTCGAGAAATGCCTTCGTGAACACACTATCGATGTGCTCGACTCTGTGACGAAGCATGATGGCATCGTACTTATGAAAGAGATGTCGCATCTCTTTTTCAGTCGCATGAGCAACGTTCATGAAAAGTGCCAATACTAGGATTATTTGAATTCGCATCCGTATCCTTTCGCGAGTGCTCTTATCTGCGGAACAAAATTCTTGATATTCCCCGGACATGTCGTCGAGTTGTAATAGTTGTGCCAGCGAAGGTATTTGATTCTGGGATTCTTTCTCTGAAGCTGGCAGGAAGTTCGCGCGAGAATGTCTAGGAGTTGAGACGTCGGATTTCTCACCTTGCTGGGCCGATACCCGTTGGGGTTATCACGGCCAAACCGAGCGTAGTTCCCAATCACAACGATTCCAAGAGTAGTGACGTTCGCTTTGATGTTGCCGACGTTATTTAACTGCTTCGGATCGAGCTTAAATTCTTCGCCTTCTTTTCCGCAGAGAATTTGACCTTCATCCCACAATCTTTTTTGTTCCACGTCCATCGGGATGAATGCTTGTGAGCCCGCATGTGCGCCCACGAGATCCAGAGGTCTTCCTTCAAAAACTCCTGAAGCGGGAACTGTTGTTCCCAAGTAAGGAGCTTGTACCTGAAAAGAATACGCCACCATGTACCACGGGTCACTCGGTGTTCCCCGATTAAGATGCAACTGATTTATCTGAAGCGGAGTTTGAGTCGTTGGAGTTTCTGAATGATGAAAAACAATTGTATCGAGCATCTCTAAGGGACGCTTACAAAACGATGCTTTACTATTTCTGGGATACGAGACACTTTGAATTTGTATGAGATCAGACTCCTGCGCCCAGAGCGAAAATGACATGAATAACAATGGCCAAAGTTTTTGAGATCTCATTGAGTCTCTTATCGGTTTAGTCGGGTAAAGCTTGAGACCAAAGAAAACTTGTGAAATCTCAGACTTAAGAAGTATGATGATGGAAGGAGAGCTTATGGAATTCAAGAGCTTCGCTGATTTTTATCCTTATTATTTGAAAGAGCACTCGAATCTCTTATGCCGTCGTCTTCACTTCTTCGGGACGGCCGCCGTTATATCGCTTCTCATTCTTTTCTTTTTCACCGGCAATCCCATGATCCTGATCCTTCTGCCGGTCCTTGGGTACGGGTTTGCCTGGGCAGGTCACATTCTTTTTGAGAAGAATCGACCCGCTACTTTCAAGCATCCATTCTACAGCCTTCTGGGGGACTTCAGAATGTTCTGGGATATTCTTTCTGGGAAGGTTACTGCGTTTTAGATTTCACTGCTCCTAGCCGATAGAATGAGTATGAAATTGTGGTTTTTAAGTTTCTTCTTTTACCATCTTTCGGCCAGTGCTGACGTTGCCTGTGTTCAAAATCAATTTCAACCAATCGAAGAAAATTTTAGTACCTTATTGGGGCGAATTGGCTGCACTGAAGTCCCCGTAGGAGAGTCCTTACCTGTTGTGTACAGAGGTTCTGAAATTCGCCCACTAGGTGCCAATTATCTTTTGAGTAGAGTCAGTCCGAATGAATATCGAATTGATCTGAATCTCAAATTCACTGGTGAGAATCAGAATCAAGAATCCGGAATGGCTGAGAGAATTTCAAATTGTCTGAGAAGCTTATCTGGGAAGCTTATATCTGAGGATGGTCAATCGCTCAGCATCGGTTTATTAAATTCTCAAGACGCTCAGAAAATAGCGCAAACACAGATAACTATTCAGCCTCCGGATTTTAGAAGTAATGCATTTAACTACGAGTCAGACATTGATTGTCCCGTCATTACCCATGAAGTGTTTCACCTTCTGGGTTTAGTAGATGAATACGTTGAAAGAGATATCACTTCAGGAGACATGGCCTGTCGCAGTCTAGGACCATTAGACTCGATGATGTCAAACCATCAATTTGCTCAGATGCCTGCCTTTGAAGCTAAAGTGCGAATTAACTACGGATACTGCACATGTCCTTCGCAAACAGCTTGTACCAATATTTCTTCTGCCGTCGAATGTGTTGCGGGTGGCTTTCAAGTCATGAATGACTCTCACGATAATAGACCAGGATCTTTTGAAATTGAGGAAGAGTCTGCTCGGGAATTCATTGAATCTTATTTTTCAGGTCAGAGGTTCTACCCGGGTGGAATGCCAATCCCTTTTAGAAAGATACTGAATTCGACAACCTCTATTCCAGCTCAAAGACCTGTAGGATCAATCTTATATCCCGCCCACTTTCGCGCTATAACTTCGCCGTTTTGCGAACAGAGTAATCAGAAATATTTAACCTGTGCGAAGAATGCCTACTTATCCAAGAATAAAGAAATTGCTGGAATGATTCTTACGGGAGGCGAGTGCTCTCAATTGCCTGACTATTGCTACAACGGTGAATGGCTTCGTTAATTAAGAACTCGCCGAAGAATAGTTTTTCAGGCCCTTAGTCCACACAAAATTTAAAAGACAAAAAAATGCTGCTGTCACAGCAGATATATGAAGAATGGTCATTAGATCAGGCCCGTCGATAAAAACTTTCACAGGGAAAGAGGCAATCAGTGCAAATGGCAGAAGCGTTGTAAAAAGCACTTTATAAATGCCCTTATAAATTCGATGAGGCCGCTCCATCGCAAGGCCCAGGGTGTAGAATAAATCGACAAACCCTCGGGTACTTTGAGTCCAGAATACCGGAAGGATTGTCAGAGTCTGAATGCAATAAAAAAGAAGCGAACCGTTGATGATGAGAATGGTAAAAAGGAAAAGATCTCCGACGGAATATGTTCCCTGGTACTGCGATAAAGAAAAGATAAAAAAACCACCTGCAATTAAAAGATTCATGAATGAGTTTGCTGAAAACTCTCTTAGGGAAAGGAAAAATAAGGGTCTCACTGGCCGGATGAGATAGTAATCGAGATCACCTTTATTGATGAGCCACGGCAGCCACCAAAGGTTTGTCGAAAAGACGGTCATATTAATTGCGTCAATGAGAATGTAAGTTCCGACGAAAATCATGATTTCATCTTCACGCCATCCAGCGAGAACTGGTGTATGAAGGTAAATCACCTTAAAGAATAAAATATTTACGACGTAGTAAATGCAATCCATGACAAAGCGAAAAAAGAAATCGAGTCGAAACTCCATCGCCTTTGAAAAAGAAAACCTCAAAAAATAGAGATAGAGACGAATATACCTTCTCATATCCCAACTCCGGTATATTTCTTCTGTCCTCTCTGCCAGAGGAGATTCACAATAAGTGCGAGAATCACCGCCCAAAATCCTATCACCAAGAGCCCTTGAAAAATCTCTTGCCCGGAAGTGAGTCCCATCATTGTACGAGCTGGGAGACTTATTAAGTTTGGGAACGGAGTATAGGAAAGAATGACCTGAGCTTCTTTGGGAAAAAAAGCGAGGGGAATCAATGCTCCTCCCAAAAAATTACTAAAAAACCTGAGCATCACCATGAGTGACCAGATGTTGTCGGCCCAGAGAGAGAGGAGTTCAACGGCCATCGAGATGAGAAGATAAGTTAAACTTGAGATGAGGAAAAGACCGATTCCCAAAAAAAGATTTCCAAACTCAAAGAGTGACATTCCACCATTTAAATAAAACTTGTATCCCACAAAAAAAATCATCAGTTGAAACGCGTAGAAAAGGCTGTAGGTAAAATAGGTGAGAGTTTTATATTGGAACCATGACAGGGGGTAGAGGAGATATCTGGTAAATGTCCCCTCATAAATTTCACGAGAAAGGAATCCAAGGTTTTCTCCCGTCAGAATCCTTGAACCAATCGGGACGATTACGTAATACAAAGTGAGCATGGGGAGAGTGAAGCCATTGATCTCACTGACATTTTGCTGCTCAAAGATGGCAGTCCACAGAGAGCGCGCGATGACTAGCTGAACCAGCGACTGACCTAAAAATGTCACCCAGAATTCAGTACGAAAAACGAGAATTTTTCGGAATTCAAGAGACACCACATGTGGCCACCAATTCATGAGTGACCTACTCCAAAACGCATGATGCTTTCAATGATATCTTCGATCGATGGGTCTTGGATGTTAAGATCGATCACATTGTTGGAAGAAAGAATTTCTTGAGTTTTCACCGAGAGTTCTGCGCGAGGAACATGAACTTTAAAAGTTTTTTCTTCCGTCGTCACACTCAGGACTTTTTCATCACCCAACATCTTTTGCACATCACTCAAAGAGCCATCGTAAACGAAGGACCCTTCTTTAATGATAACGATTCTCGGACACAATTCTTTAATGTCTTCCATATAATGAGACGTAAGAATCGTGATGGGTCTTTTCTCGCGCTGGTAAGTCTTCATAAAATTCCGCACAGCTTTTTGTGCGGAGATATCCAATCCAATGGTCGGCTCATCCAAAAAAATAACTTTCGGATCATGAAGAAGAGCCGCCATGAGTTCAATTTTCATTCTCTCACCAAGGGAGAGTTTTCTCACTTGTGTTTTGAGTTGATCCTGAACCATAAGTGTTTCGGCCAGGAAAGCGAGATTGTATTTGTAGCGAGCATCATCAATTTGATAAATTTCTTTAAGTAACAGAAAACTATCCAGCGCCGGAAGATCCCACCACACCTGATTCTTTTGTCCCATGATGAGGCACATTTGTTTCCGGTAGTTATTATCCCGCTCCCAAGGTCTGAAGCCCAAAACAGTGGCGTCGCCTGAAGTGGGATGAACAATCCCCGCGAGAATTTTGACCAGTGTGGTTTTCCCTGCGCCATTGGCACCGATGAGTCCCACGATCTCGCCTTGCTGAATCTCAAGGTTCACGGACTTTAGTGCCTCTTTCAAAACCGCTTCACGTTTCACGAGTGCTTTCACCGAACCCATGAGTCCGGGCTCTTTTTTATGACTCGTAAACGTTTTCCTGAGACCTGTGACTTTGATCATAATTTTTCCAAGACTAGTCCCTTGAGATAACTTCCTTCCGGAAATCCTTTGAGCGTTGGGCAGTCCTGACCCAGACCAAGCTTCTGAAGTGTTTTGTAATTCAGATTTAATTCTTTCAGATAATCGAGGATGACTCGCTCAAATTTGTGAGCAGTCGTTTGATGTGTGTTAAGAAAGATCACGAGCTTCCCATGAGGGGCGAGAACCTTATCCATATCCCGAAGAAGTTCTCGGTACGCCTTGATCGCGGAGGTTCTCTTGTCACCATCACTTGAGGATGAGGGCGGATCACAAATAATCACATCGAAAGTTTTTCCTTCTGCGCTTATTTTTTCGAGGGCTTCATCCACACTCATGGTGAGGGAGTGGTGTTTGGTGGAATCGAGCTCAGGATTGAGACCCAGATTTTGCTGAAGCCATTCAATATACTTGGGAGATAGATCCACCGATGTCACCTGCCCAGCTCCAAGTTTCAGCGCCCAGAGTGAATAAGCCCCCGTATAACTATAAAGATTGAGGAGTCGTGATTCTGGTTTAATCATTTTCTTCAGTTCAAAACGCACAGCACTCATGTCGGTATAAAGACCATGATCGTAAGAGGATCCAAGACGCACGAGATACTGATTCCCGAATTCAGAGAGATGAAACTCATCTCTTCTCCCGGCATCGACGGCATTGGCGGGAAGCTTTTGAAGCTCGCGCGTTTCTCCTCGCAGCTGAAACCAAAACTGATCGTCTTTCAATTCCTGAAACGCTTCCTGGACTGATGCCTGGATAACGGCCTTATAACGATTCCAAATCGAAGAATAAAATTGGATGAGAACTCGGTCGCCCAACTTCTGAATAAAAAGGCCCGGAAGCTGGTCGGCCTCTCCGAAGACGAGATAATAATTTTCCCGTTCCGTGAGTTCTTTCATGTGCTGACGTTTATCGATTGCCACATCGATTCTCGCCTGGATACCCGCCGTAAAATGGAGCGCCTCACGATCAAAAGGATATTTGGTGGTCCAAAGACGAGCCTTCACATTCCGGTGATCGGGATCGTGAAGAAGAAGCGCCATCGGGCGTTTTTTTTCATCCATCGCAATCACAAATTCAGAGTTCCTGGGAAAGCGATTCGAAAAACTATCGGGTGTAATCCAAGGATGACCTTGGCGAATGAGCTTGATCGAGACCGGATGGATCTGACACTCAGGGATCTTATTCATTTTGTCTCTCGTGTTTTACTGCTTAAGCGAGTTAAGTCTTTCTTCAGTCTTATCCAGAAGTCTTAGGAGGATATTGGTGGCCAGATACGGATTCTGAAGATGCGCCGTGAGCTCTAGAGTCTCCATAATCGTTTGGCATTCTTCTGAGACCTCGGCACCAAAAGGATCAAAATGTGATCCCAAAAATTGAAGTTTCTTCATCAAAATTTCCACCGCTGAAAAATCAGTTTCATCACAGAGGTTTTTCTCAAATGAAACGACAAATGACTCAGGGGTCAGCTCTTCAGTTGTGATGGTGTTTTTCTGATTTGAAATCATTTGTTCCCAAGATATGAGAGGGCCTTCCTTCATGTCAATCAATGTGGGAGAGTCCGGTCATGTTTACTATGCTCTTTTACCTTATTGTAATTGCCGCTCTCGTTGTCTGGGTTGAGTCACCAGTCTCCATTCCGATTAACCCTTTGAATAAACGAAAAGATTCCGCCCTCGAGCTCGAAGATTGGCTCAAGAAATTCCATTGGGGAAACCGCCAGGGACTTGAAAAGCAGGGGGCACTTCCGGCCTATAAATTCTACACCGAAGTCGTGGAAGTGATCCTGAATCTCGCCCGAAAAATGGGGGGAAGTTACCAAGATTCACTGCTCTTTCTTCGTGAAGGCTTGGTTTCAGACCGGCAGTTTGAAAAGCGTCTGCGCGAAGCGAGTCTTGGAACATGGCTTCAAATGGGTCTCATGGTGGCTTTGACGTGGTCATTTATTCTTGGATCCCTCATGATCACGGAAATGAAACTTCCCCTGGGAAAACTCCTCCTGATTGCCGCCTGGCAAGGTCTGGGACTTGTTTGTCTTCCGGTAATCGTCAAATATTTCAGGATTAAATTTTTTGGCGACATCGGAAAACTTTGGAAGATGCTCTACGTTCTCAACTCGCTCGGGAAAGTTCCTCTTTCACGTTCGGAAGCTCTTACTCTTGCCGGCATTCGTGAACTTTCGGAGATAAAACAGAAAAGTCTAAGTCACATCGTGGAAAAGTTGCGCGCCACTTGTGAGCGCATCCTCAAGGTCGGGGGGAGCTATGAGCAAGAAGTGCGAAACCTGATGGAAGAGCTTCGCTTTCAAGAAAAATGGCATTTTGAACTTTTTGAAAAGCGACTCACGGTGATAAAACTCGGTATCTTGTCCCTTTTTCTTCTTCCATCGTACCTCATGTTCATTTTCCTTCTTCTCGGTGATCTCATGGCCGTTTTGTAATAAATCTGCTTAAATATGGCTTCCCAAAATTCAAAGGAAGTCTCATGGCCGTCGTAGATGATAAGAAAATCATTTTTGGTATGCATAAGGTGGGAAAAATCTATCCACCTAAGAGGGAAGTTCTCAAGAACATCTCTCTTTCCTTTTATCTCGGCGCCAAGATCGGTGTTCTCGGTCTCAACGGATCAGGAAAATCATCTCTTTTAAGAATCATCGCGGGTGTGGATAAAGATTTTCTGGGAAATGTTACCGCCAATAAAGGGATCACTTTCGGTTACCTCGAACAGGACCCAAAACTCGATCCGAATAAAACGGTGAAACAAATTGTGGAAGAGGGCCTTCAGTCCCAAGTGAACATCGTCAAAGAATACGAAGAAGTAAACAATAAGTTCGGCGAGGAAATGTCCGACGCCGACATGGATAAACTTGTCGCAAGACAGGCCGAACTCCAGGAAATGATGGATCACCAAAATCTCTGGGATCTCGATTCCCGTCTTGAACTGGCGATGGAAGCTCTCCGTTGTCCGCCGAGTGATCAAACGTGTGGAGTTCTCTCGGGTGGTGAAAAACGCCGAGTGGCACTTTGCCGCCTGCTTCTTTCGGAACCAGATGTTCTTCTTCTTGATGAGCCTACCAACCATCTCGATGCGGAAACTGTTTTCTGGCTCGAGCGTCACCTTCATGCTTACAAGGGCACAGTCATTGCGATTACCCATGATCGTTACTTCCTCGATAACGTTGCTGGCTGGATTCTTGAGCTTGATCGTGGTTCAGGAATTCCTTGGGAAGGAAACTATTCTTCATGGCTTGAGCAAAAATCAAATCGCCTCGCTCAGGAAGAAAAATCAGAATCAAAACGTCAGAAGAAAATGAAAGAAGAGCTCGAGTGGATTCGCATGTCACCTAAAGCGCGCCAGGCAAAATCCAAAGCGCGGATTCAGAACTACGAACAGATGCAGAATGAATCAACGGCAGAAGCTCGTAACGAAACCAATGAACTCTTCATTCCACCGGGACCTCGCCTGGGGAACGTCGTGATCGAATCCAACGAAATCGCCAAAGCTTTCGGCGATAAGCTTCTTTATGATAATCTCACGTTCAAACTTCCTCCGGGGGGAATTGTCGGAATCATCGGACCAAACGGGGTGGGTAAAACGACACTCTTTAATCTCATCACGGATAAAATTAAACCCGACTCCGGAACGTTTAAAGTCGGAGAGACGGTAAAGCTTTCTTACATCGATCAGTCCCGTGAAATGGACGGCGAAGCAACCGTCATGCAGGAAATTGCTGGTGGCCTGGACCTTCTCAAGCTGGGAAATAAAGAAGTGAACTCTCGGGCGTACATTTCTCGCTTCAACTTCTCAGGTGAAGATCAATCCAAACGGATTAAAGAACTTTCTGGTGGTGAGAAAAACCGCGTCCACTTAGCCAAGATGCTTAAGGAAGAAGGAAACGTTCTCCTGCTGGATGAGCCAACAAACGATCTCGATGTGAATACACTCCAAGCTCTCGAGCGGGCCCTTTTAGATTTTGCTGGATGTGCTGTGGTTATTTCCCATGATCGCTATTTCCTCGATAGAATTTGTACGCACATGCTGGCGTTTGAAGGTGACTCTAAGGTTGTCTGGTTTGAAGGAAACTTCCAGGATTACCACGAAGATCTTCGCCGCAGGATCGGTGATAAGGCCGATGTCCCGAGCCGCGTGACTTACAAAAAACTGACTCGCTCTTAATTCAGGTTGTTGCCCAGAAATGTTATTTTTTGGGCAACACTTTCAAAACTTAAAATTTTCTCCACCAAAGCTCTGAATCACTTCAAAAAACGGTGTGCCGTTATCTGAACCGAGAACCTTGATGACTTCCTTCACCTTTTTATCTTCCATGAAGACGACGTACTCCAGATTTCGGCAGAGAAGTTCCATGACTTTCTCGAAATTAAGGTTTGCTTCACCTCCGTAGAGTGAAAACAAAAGTGCCGCTCGGTGAAGGGCATCGGCCGCACTTGAAGAGTGAATCGTTCCCATGAGTCCGCGGTGACCCGTGTTCATCGCCATGAGGAATGGAACGACCTCATGCGAGCGCATTTCTCCCAGAAGAATTCGGTCAGGGCTGAGGCGCAGTGAGTAGGAGAGATAGGCCTTGAGACTTGTCTGTGGTGTGGATCCAGAAAGGAACCTTGTTTGATGAGGATGGGCCGAGAGAATTTCGTAAGTATCTTCCAGAATCACTAAATGTTCTTCCGGACTAATGAGTGTCAAAAGACTTGTGAGGATCGAAGTTTTCCCAGATCCAGTTGACCCCGCGATGAGAATATTTTTTCTTTCACGGACGAGATTCTGGACATCTTCCGTTTCACCGAATGACTCAAGTGGATGAGGAGTTCCTGCGAGTCTCCTGAGAATTAATTTTGATCTTCCTTGCGGAGAGCTTGATCCGTGAATAAGGCTGAGCCGGTAATTTTGACCGAAGAGATCTCCGTAAAAACTGACGAAAGGATGTTCTACATTCCAGTTCTGATGATATTTCAGGGACACGGTTTCAAGCCACAGTTGCCATTCTTCTTCTGTTAAAGGAACGGATATTCCTGACTTCTGTCCTGACAGAGAAAGTCTCTGAGATCCTTGAGGCGAATGGAAGAAAAACTCGGTTCCCTCTTCGCGGAGAATTTCGTCCAGAAAAGGCCAGGTCGTAATCTTGGTAAAATTTTCTTTCACCGATTCGAGTTCTTCAGCAGATTCCAGGACGGGAAGTTCGTGGAAAAATTCTTCCCATGCCGGAATGACTCCCTTGTTCAACCAAGCGACGAGAAGTTGGCGGGCCCGGGTAGGGCCATCAACATCGAGCTGGTGAATTTGGGAATTCTGAAAAAGTGAGAGCATTACGGTGCGGCCTCCAGAACCACATAACCATAGATCTGCTTATAGGTCGTTTGGTCGGACTTCGATTCGAAGAGATGTTTCAAAATTGGAATATCGGAAAGAAGGGGAATGCCTCTGCGGTCTTTGGCCGAGGTCTGGAAACCGATCTGAAAGATTTTCATCGGAACACCGACTTCAAGGAGGGCCGACGAAATTTCTTTACTCCCGTTGATTGCTTGCCCGATGGGACGAGAAAATTCAGTTTCATACTCGAGTAAAAGCTTGCCGAAAGATTCTGTGATTTTCGTTTTGATTTTCAAACCTGCAAAACGCCAGTCGATGGGAGCAATGACGGTTGCGCCTTGCTGAGCGATATTCTGATACGGGATTTGAGATCCGATTTCTATCAACTGTGGGGTTGAAAGATTCACGATAAGTTCGGGTTCCGCCAGTGTCGACAGGTCAAGCTTACTTTTCTGAATGAACACTTGATTGTCCTCTATGAGTTTTCGGATTCCAAAATCAAAAAGATCGCCGATGGATGTTTGAAAAGCGTCCATCCCGAGATGAATTTCCTGCCCATCCATTTGCTCGACTTGGATGAGCTTAAGTTTTAAGCGGTAATTTTTATGACGAAGGCGCGAATCCTGCTGAATGAAAGTGACTCGGTAAAAACTGGAGAGCTGTTTCAGAAGATTCTCATTTTGAGTCCCTTCATAAAAACAAAGAATATCTAACCAATCCACCTGACAGGTCACCGACGAGAAGCCATTGGCATAGAGCTTTTTGTAAATTTGTCCCACAATGTGATTTCTCAGTTTGGGATCGAGAGAGATTTTGAAAAAAACCTGATCCTGAAACTGACCTTTAATCTTTTGCAGATAAAGAAAATCAGAAAAATCAGAGAGGACCCCAGACGCCGTCATAATCGGACCCTTTATATCAATTTCAAGATTGAGATTTTTCAGGGCGTCGGCGAGCTGGAATGTTTTGAGAAATTTTTGCTTTGAGAGAACGTAGATGCTGAAGGTTTCTTTCCCTTTTCCGTTCCAAATGATGACGTCAGTAAACCCGACCTTCTTCCCTTTCAGGAGAATTTTTTTCTGCTTAGGAAGGAATTTGTAGGAAATGACCTCAGGATTCCCTACGGAAAAATGCCTGAGGGACTCAATTGGGATTTCCTTCTGCTCCCCCTTAGCGAGAATGATGTCTTTGGGATTTTCCGCCGCAATTGACGCGACTGGTATAAAGAGGAAGATTTTGACAAAGAGGAGGCATCTCGTTACATTGAGGAGCTTCAAATACCAATAAAGTCTAAACTTATCTCGGGAGATATATATGGCATCAAGAACTGCAGTTACTGAAAACCGTCGTAAGGCCAAGCATAGAGCAGCAGGTGCTAAGAGAAAAGCTGCTAACAGAAACAAAGGCACGACTCCTAAGTTCGCTGTCCACCAGAAGTAATTCATAATCGGTCTCCTTACGGGGCCTGAAAGATTTTTAGGGATTCGTGAATGAATCCTTTATCGACGGAGACCACTAATAGGTCTCCGTTGTTTTTTAAGCACAGATCTAATTTCCCCCGACCCTTTAATTCCTCACATTTTGGTACTTCCTGAACTGCGATCAGATCCTCAGGGATGAAATACTGCTGTTGGAAAATTTCGCGAACGATCCGCGCGCGACCTTCTTCTTTTTCGTGAAAGATGCGAATGGGCGAGGCAAAGCTCGGGAGTGAGAAGAGGAAAATAAGGCTAGTAACGAATTTCATGGGTCTCTCTTTGGGTAGCAGTTTTAAAATGAAGGTTCTGGATAAGGGGAAGGATTTCCCAGTTCTCATACTGGAAAAGGAGATTGGCCTCATCTTCTTTCACCAGGACAGTCACTCGCTGATCCAGCTCACTTCCTCCATTATTTAACACGGCACTAATCTTTTTCCTCCCAGAGCGGTTCACGAGAAGGACCTTTTTTCCGTTTTGAAATGGAGTATGAAGGCGGGCCTCAAGCTGGACCTCGACCCATCCCAAGGGCATGCTCAATGTTTGAGCTGAGGAGGTGTTGTCTCCTCCGAAAAGAAGGAAGAAAAAGATATTGGAGACGACCAGAGCAATGGCGAGCTTTGTCCACCAGAGTTTAGTCTTTGTATTTTTGCCCGAGATGATTCCAGCGAGTTTGGAAATCATGGAGATGCTCCTTGGTTCTTTTTTCAAAAGTTTTGTTGAGCCAGAAAAGTCCACCGTAGAGGAGACTCGCCGACGTTAATAAGAGGATAAGGTTGAAGACAGCTTCGCCCCGTTCTCCTTTGAGATTCGCTTTAAGCGCGGGTTCAGGGCCTCGAATTGGGACGCGTCCCAATCCACAGAAAGTGAGTAGGGATAGGAAACGTATTGGTAGCTCCATCGTAACTTCCTTAGGGTGGCAGTTCCGTCAGTATTTCTTTGGTGGCCAACGGGCGTTAGTATGAAAGGAGTTATAAAGATCCGAGGATCCATCGGACAGCTTCGCGATTTCAATTCCGCCATTTTTTTCAGAAACGGAACGACACTCGTATTTTGAACGAGGATCAGGGTTCGTTTGGCCTTTTCTGCTTCGAGTGCTCCACCCTGAAGCCCAGGAATAAACAGCATGATGAGTTTTGCTTTCTCAACATTTTTAATCGCCCAATTCGTTCGCCCCATGAACCTCATGTACTGGGAAATTTCGCCTTCGACTTCCTTGGTGCAGAGGAATAGATCGGTTCTTTTTTCTAGTAGCCGGTAGGATTTTTGAAGCTTAAGAGCGCATAAAATCATGACACCTGATAGGCCCGCGACCATCAGGACGAACACAAGATTCATCTCGCCTTTTTCATTCATAATTTACCCCGCAGATAGAGGGGAACGATGAGGCGCCGAGGGACAGGGAGTCGTGTCCAGGACACGCGATTATTTTCTCGAGAAATGATGATCTTGCAGCTGGGGAGAAAATCTCTTTCAGACGGGAGGGACTCGGTGAGAAGAGTTCGGGTATGCAGAGTCAAAGATGATCTCCAGGCTTCCTGGCGACAAACGGTAAGCTTGTGGAGAGTCACCGCTTGTTGTCCCAGGAAGACTAAAATACCCAAAGTCATGAAAGTGGTGAGGGTTCTCATCTGTTCCGGTCGCGGAGAGTGATCTCATCCGTGATTTGGCCCTTCATATTGTCGATACGTCTTTTGACCACGTCACCGAACTCTTTGACGGCGATAAGACAGCAGATTCCGACGAGGCTCGAGATGATCACGTATTCCATGATTCCCTGGCCCTTTTGGTTTTTGAAAAATCTCTTCATATTTGCCTCCTTTGGCCCCCCGAATTTAAACAGGAGGACGGATTGGGTCGAGATGAACGCTGATTATCCGAGTAGTTTGTTCGGGAATGAAAAAAGGTCTTTGAGCTTATGGGTCAAGCCCTTAAAATGTAAGGCATGGAAGAAAACAATAAAGTCGTCATTTTTGAAAAGAAAGAGCTCGTGCTCATTTCTCTCCTTATCCTCGTTTTGATTGTGACCAGTTTCACGATCGGCGTGAAAATGGGGAAACGCATTTCGCTCGATGCCTCTGGTGTAACGGCCGAAGATAAAAAAACGGTTGAACTCAAATCTGCCGTGGAAGAAGATGCTGAGAAAACGATTTCAACTGATGCTCAACTCACGGATGAAGATAAATTAAAAAAGATGATGGATGAATCAAAGACCCAGCTGACCGAAGAGCTGGAAAAGTTTTCGAGCGAAGAAAAAACAAACTCGACGACTAAGGCAACGACGACTGCGGCCAATCCAAATCCAGCGAATCCGATGGCGGGAAAATATACGATTCAGCTTGGCTCTTATAATACTGTTGAAGAGGGGAAGCAGTTTGCCGAGGGCTTCACGGTCCGCGGATACAATCCCATCATCAATGAAGTGAGAATCGACGGCAAAGGCACGTGGTACCGAGTGAGTCTTGGGGTCTTTGATACGGTTGAGGCGGCAAAGAAATATATCCGTGAAGAGAATAGTCTTTTCTCAGGGCAGGATCACGTCATCACCGAGATTAAGTAAAAAATTTCATCGATCGCTTTTTGATATCTTCTGGGAAGAAGCTTTTTTCGAGTGCCCATTTATTCATCTGAATCAACTCTTCTTTTTTCAAGCCTAGTTTTTCGGCGACTTCGTACTCATGGACAAGATCAATTCCCATAATCTGTGGGTCATCGGAATTGAGAGTGACCTTTACCCCTTGGTCAAAAAGAAACTTAAGTGGGTGCTGTTCAATTTTTTTCACGCACTGGGTGAGCCAATTGGACGTGGGGCAAACTTCGAGGGCGATATCTCTTTCTTTGACGAATCTTATGATCTCTGGAGATTTCGCGATTTGAATGCCGTGGCCGATTCTGTCTGCGCCGTAAACTTCGATCGTTTTTTTCACGTTAAGAGCGGTGGAGTCTTCTCCCGAGTGAATGGTCACACCCATGCCTTCTTTTTTTGCTCTTGCGATCGATGGAGCGTAATCGACGAATGACTCTGGTGTTTCGAGATCGGCCAGATCGATGCCGACTAGACGATCGGCGTTTTTGTGGGAGGATTTCCGGTAACGGAGAATATCTTCTGTGCTCTGAATGTTTTGTTTGAGATCAAGAGACCTTGGCATGATGTGAAGTAGTCCCACTTGGATATCGTACTTGATCATTCCTTCCGTGATTCCGTCGATCACACCTTCGATGATCTCATCGAAGCCGAGTTTTTTATCTTTTGCGATGTAGACGGGAGCAAAACGAAGTTCAACAAGTTTGATGCCTTCAAGAAAGCAATCTTCCACGTTCTCGAAAGCGACTCGTTTAATACCTTCGTAGCTCACCAGAACTTTTTGCGTCGTGAGAAATGAGTGCAGAACATCTTCGAGATTCTTCATCGGCTTTCGGATGGTGATTTTATGATCGAGTTCGGCGAGAGTCGCAGCGTTCACGTTAATGTTGTGCTTTCTGGCCAGTTCGTAGACTGTCCCTATGCGGATGCTGGCATCGAGGTGGCGATGAAGTTCAATTTTGGGAAGTTTGCGGTAATTCATTTAGTAGAAGAATCCCATCTCAAAGGCGATAGAGAGCCAGCCAACAGGAAGAGTTCTATCCGACGGAGATTCTCCACCACGAGATGAACGGATGACGCTCCCGATATTGTAAGAGGCTTTTCCGCCGTAGAAATAATTAGTGCTCGATCTCTTATGGAGACCGTAGTTCATCGTTAGACCATAGCCCTTGTAGGTATCGTCGACGAAGTTTTCTTTGAACGACAGGTAGTTTGCGAACACATCGATGTTTTCAAAGACGTCCTCTGTGGGAAAGAAATCGAGAAGGAGTTTAAAGCGGTAGCCTGCTCCAAGTCCCAAACCAGTGACGGTATTCTTCGAATTACCTGGGCGACGGAAATCCGCTTCGCTTCCTTCGCTCGAGTTATTGGAAACGGTATTGAAGCGCGAGAAGTGATTGAAGAAATGTCCACCGAACCAGATCTGATTGTAGCGTTTGGTACGGAACATGTAGGTCGCATCAAAACCGTAGAGGTCTTGTGGGTGCTCATAAGAACCGTTGACGTGGCCAGAGACGGAAAAGCGATTCCAGTCCGCACCCGTGTAACGGCGCTGATCTTTAATCCCCAGGTCAGTATTGAGATCATAGATCATGCTTTCGTTCCGGAGATGCTTTTCCGGTTTCTTGATGAGAATATCTTCCGTCACCGGATTCCATTCTTCTTCGGTAAGATCAAAAGGATCTACCGCAGCTGAGACAGAAAACGAGAGAAGAAGAAGGAAGAGATATTTTTTCATGCTTACCTCGCCGCCAGTGATTCGAAGT
>CANETG010000011.1 GCA_947440875.1 Bacteriovoracaceae bacterium | reverse complement strand
CGAGTGAATCATAATCAGTTTTACAGCCACACTCGTCTGCACGAAGCATTGGAGCAGAAGCACCACCTGGAATGACACCTTTGAGTTTTCCACCCTTAACACCACCCGCGATCTCGATAGTCTCAAGGATCGTGAGGTTCATCGGAAGTTCATAAACACCAGGTTTGTTCACGTGACCAGAGACACAGATCAAACGAGTGCCTCCTGATCTTTCTGGTCCCATCTTGGCGTATTTTTCCCAGCCCCGATCAATGATGAAGGGAACAGCAGCAAAAGTTTCAACATTGTTCACACATGATGGCATTCCAAATGCACCAACCTGCGCTGGGAAAGGCGGCTTCAGACGTGGTTCTCCACGTTTCCCTTCCAGTGAATTGAGAAGAGCAGTTTCTTCTCCACAAATGTAGGCACCAGCACCCAGATAAATAACGAGATCAAAATTGAAACCTGATCCAAGAATATTTTTTCCGAGGAAGCCTTTCGCGTAGGCATCATCAATCGCCTTCTTCATCAAGCGAGCTTCTTTAAACCATTCGCCGCGGATGTAGACGAAGCCTTTGGCAGACCCAATGGCATGTCCGGCGATAATCATTCCCTCAATCATTCTGTGAGGAGTTTTTGTAAAGATAAGACGGTCTTTAAAAGTTCCCGGTTCACCTTCATCAGCGTTACACACAAGATATTTAGGTTTCGGATTCCCATTGGCGTCGACCGGAGCTGCCGGCATGAAAGACCACTTCATTCCTGTCGGAAAGCCTGCGCCTCCACGTCCACGAAGATTGGATTTTTTTACTTCATCGACAATTTCCGCCGGCTTCATCTTGAGAGCTTTTTCAAGACCTTTGTATCCGTTTTCATTTTTCAGATAGAAATCTAAAGTTTCACAACCTGGCTTGTCCACATTGGGAGTAATGACCGGTTCAAAGTGTTCGTTGTTGTACATCATGGCCAAACTCCCTCTTTACGAGTGCTTTTCCCAACTACTTTGTTCGCATCTAGATCGGCGCTGGCCTGATCGAGAAGTTTTATCAGTGAGTTTTCATCCAAATTCTCATAGTAATCTTCATTCATCGTGAGCATGGGAGCTGTTCCACATGAGGCGAGACACTCTACCTGATTCAGAGTGAACTTCCCATCGGGAGTCGTTTCACCGGCCTCGACTCCGAGTTTTTTCGAAGCACACGCCATTAGTTTGTCAGCGCCATTTAACCAGCAAGAGATGTTCGTGCAGATTTGAAGATCCACTTTCCCCTGGGGATGAAGCTTGTACATTGTGTAAAAGCTCGCCACTTCTCTGACTTTAGACAAAGGGAGATTTAAAAACTCTCCAGCGGCTTTCATCGATTCCATCGAAACCCATCCGTGCTCATTTTGAATTTCATTCAAAAGAGGAAGCAGAAGGGCCTGTTCAGTAGGAAAATCAGGTCTCAGCCCATTGATCATCGTTTTGATTTGTTCAGATAACATAATTGTTTCTCCTAGCGATCTAATTCGCCGGCAAAAATATTCACAGACCCAAGGTGTGCCACGGCGTCAGGGATTTTCCCACCCTTCACCGATTGTTCGAACGCTTGGAAAAGCATGAACGAAGGAGATTTCACTCTCATTCTCCACGCTTTCGGACCTCCGCGACTGACAATATAGAATCCGAGTTCACCGTTGGGACCTTCCACACAAGTGAAAGCTTCTCCTGGTGGAACATCAATTCCTTCCATGAAGATTTTGAAGTGATGGATAAGAACTTCCATCTTCGTATACACGTCCATCTTCTCTGGAATCAGAACGCGCTTATCGTTCACCCACAAAGGACCCATCGGGATTTTGTCGTGACACTGTTTAAGAATGCGAATGGACTGTCTCATTTCCTCAAGACGGATGAGGTAGCGGTCGTACACGTCACCGTTTGAACCAACGACGACGTCGAAGTCTAGCTCAGGGTAAACATAATAAGGACGATCCCGGCGAAGATCGTGGTCAACACCAGCGGCGCGTAGACATGGTCCAGTGATGGCGTACTTGAGTGCGTCTTCTTTATTGATGATTCCGACACCTCTGGTCCGATCAATCCAGATTCTGTTGGAAGTGAGAAGCCCTTCGACTTCATCGAGAGCTTTCGGCATTTCATCGCAGAACTTCCAAAGGCGCTCAAGAAGATTATCCGGAAGATCGTAGCTCATGCCTCCGATCCGGGCATACGTCGTGGTCAGACGCATGCCACACATCGATTCAATCATCGTGTAGGCCTCTTCCCGCCAATGGTAGAGAAGCCAGAACACCGTCATCGCCCCGAGATCGAGGGCATTGATCGCCACACAAATAACGTGATCGATGATTCTCGACAGTTCCATGCAGATGACACGAATGTACTGACAGCGCTCAGTCGGAGTGATGTTCATCAGATTCTCAACCGCCATCGCGTAAGCGATATTGTTGTTGAGGGCCGAACAGTAGTTCAACCGATCTGTATAAACCATCCACTGGTGATAGGTCTTGGTTTCTCCGAGCTTCTCGATGCCTCTGTGAAGGTAGCCAATTTCACAGGCCGCATCTTCAATCGTCTCCCCGTTCACACGACACATGACTCTGAGAGTTCCGTGAGTGGCCGGGTGAGAAGGACCGAGGTTGAGTAAGACGTTAGGGTTATAAAAATCCTGAAGCGTGTGGACATTTGTCTTTGGTGACATATTACTTGTCTCCTTCAGGAAGAGCGTTACCGGTCACTTGCCCTTCAAGCAGATTGCTGTCGACCTTGAGATCGTGACCCCCGAGGTGGAAATCGATGTTGTCCTTGAAGCCCATGCGCTGCTTAATCGGATACTCTTTACGAAGAGGATGCCCTTCGAAGCGTTCGTCCATCATGATTCTTCTCAGGTTTGGGTGACCGTTGAATTTAATTCCGTAGAGATCAAAAATTTCCCGCTCAAGCCAGTTCGCACCCGGGATAATATCGGAAATTGTTTCTGCTGATTCATTCAGATCGACCGCGGCTTTGACCCGGATGCGGATGTGTTTCTCCAGAGAATAAAGCTGATAAACGACAATGAATCTCTTTTCTCCGTCTTCCCCGTCCTGGTTGTCATAGGCCGTCACATCAGAAAGAAAATCGATTTTAAAATGGTCATCCAGCATGAATGACTTCACGAGGATTTTTGCGTCTTTCGCGTCTCTTGCCCAGAGCACAGGTTCATTGTTTCTGTCTGCTTCAAGGCGTCTGTCTTTTGCGTATTTTTCCATGAGGCGTCCGGCAACTTTGCCCTGCTCAAGGATGAAGGCGGCCCTATTCATTTCTTGATCTCCTCTTTGGACTTCAGTGAATCAAGGAGCGACTGGTTCTGCTTCACATAGTCCTGCGTGATCGTAAAATCCGCCTTGATGTCGGCGATAGATTTCCTGAACGTCATCGCGTTCATCGCATCTTCTTGAGACGGACGCTCCGCTGGCAGTCTATCCATGCCGGTTTCAATTTTTTTCTGGAGGTGGAGGATCGCGTGGATGAGTCCTTCCGGAATCGGTGGGCAGCCCGGAACGTAAACGTCGACGGGCATGATTTCATCAATGCCCTGGAGCACTGAGTACGTATCGAAGATCCCGCCAGAAGAGGAACAAGCGCCCATGGCGATGACCCATTTCGGCTCAAGCATCTGATCATAGATCGTACGAAGAACCGGCGCCATTTTGGTGGTGATAGTTCCCGCGACAATCATCATGTCCGCTTGTCTTGGCGAGAAGCGAACAACCTCGGCACCGAAGCGCGAGAGATCGTAAGTGGATGAGAGTGTCGACATCATCTCGATCCCGCAGCACGACGTCCCGAACGGCATAGGCCAAAGGGAGTTTTTCTGGGCCCACTTTGCGGCTTCGGCGAGAAGAGTCGGATAAAAAAATGAGCTTCCGTCTTTAGACATAAATTCCCCTTAGTCCCAGCTTAAAGCGCCACGCATACGGAGGTAGAAATAACCACCGAGGAGGAGCATGAAGAAAAGTCCCATTTCCATAAGAACCATGGGACCAGACTTCAGATAAGTTTGGAAAACAAGTGTCCATGGATACATGAACACGACTTCAACGTCGAAAATCAAAAAGATAATCCCGACAAGGTAATAACGAACAGAGAACTGTTGGTGAGCATCGCCGACGTACTCAACACCACACTCGTAAGTGTCGTATTTTTTCTTCGTCGCTTCCCGCGCCACGCGACCCAGGATTTTGTTCAGAGTTAAGATCACAGTCGCAATCACTAACGAAAGAACTGTCAGGATGAGGATGGCTAAGTAATCCAATGATCCTTCGACGGGAAGATTCATGAGCACCTTATGGATGAGTTTTTAATGGTTTGAATCTAGCACCCGTCGGGTCAGAACTCAAATAAGTCTTAAGGTTTGAACTATCAAACTCGGACATTTTTGTTTTTGTCGAAAGAGTGTAAATCCTCTAACCTGATTGAAATGAACCCGAACTTAAATATCCTTCTCGAAGGAAGCTACTTCTACTTTGAGAAGGGATCGAACTATTCCCAAGAGAACTTCAAACTGATTCAGACTTTGGATAAGCAGAATTACCAGGTTCTTTCTGAGGTCCTCTCTCGCGTTGAGACGGGGGAGTTTTTAAAGATTAACGTCAGCTATGAGATGAATGCCCAGTACTTGCCTCTCCATGTCAGAATCGAGAAATCCATCGGGAATAATTACTCTTTAGAGAATTTCCATATTGATCATGGCGCGAGGCAGCTTCACTACATTTTTGAAACTGCCACGTCGCAACAAGAATTTCACCGACCGATCACGAGTCGCCATTACCTGGCGGCCCCTTCATTTGCGACCTCCTGCCTCTTCACTCTTTCGAAAAAATTTGATGCCATCGGAAGAACACCTGTGGTCCTGCTTTCATCGGCCAATGATTGGTCTTACCAGGCCCCTCCTAACGAGAAGATTGTCTACGCCGATTGGAAAATAAAAGACATGGATGATTTTAGCCTCGACGACGCTGAGCTTTCGGCCTCTCATCTCGTGGTTTATCAGAACGACTCGACCAATGCTGATATCGAACAGCCAGTGAGCTTTTATGTGAGTAAACATTTTGGGATTCCGTATCAAATGATCCACGGAGATCGTGAAATCCGCGTTCAAAACTTGAAGAAGAATTTCTGATGTTTTCACCTGAAATTCAGTCTCTTGATGAAAAAATTCTTCTGACCATTCAAAAATTCAGAATCAGACCCATCAGCTTGATCATGATTTTCTTCACCTGGACAGGCATGGGGAAATTTTGGATCTCCGTTTCACTCTTTTTAAATATCATCCAACAATACTTCGTCGCCTTCAATCCCTACATCCTGAAAGCTTTTTTTGCCCCCCTTCTTGTCTGGGGAATCAATTATTTTTTGAAAAAAATTGTCGGGAGGGATCGGCCGTGGAAGGCAAATCATAATATTCTTCCGCTCGCGAAAGTTCCAACTTGCAACAGCTTCCCATCGTCTCACGCAGGATCAACGTTTTCATTTTTTTTTGTCTTAGTATGGTGGGAATTTCCGCAAGCTCATTGGTTCGGAATTTGGGCAGGGATCGTTTCGCTTTCGCGAATGTATTTGGGGGTGCACTATTTCACGGACATTCTTGGCGGAATCGCCGTAGGACTTCTCGCCTCAGGAGTTGTCTACTTCATCTTTTAAACTTTAAAGTAGTCTTTGATCGAAGAGCACGCGTCTTTGAGCGGCACCGAAATAATTTGATACGGCTCCATCAGTTTTTGGAACGTGCGAAGAGTGCCGCCCTTCCATTTCTTGACTCTGTTATCTACCAGGAGGATCGCTCCGTGATCAGCTTCCGAACGGAGAAGCCTTCCGAATTTTTGGTGTAGGGAGCGCGTCCGGTGCGCTAAAAAATAATCATTAAATTCATTCCCAAACTTAAACTCAAAGAAGTCTCTGCGTTTTTGAATCACGAGATCCTGCCGCACATCGGGAATTTTATCCACGACGATGAACTGAAGTTTTTCTCCGGGGATATCGATCCCTTCGCCGAAACTTTCCATGCCTAGGAGAATCGCCCGTTCTTCACGCTTAAATTCTTCCACCACATTCTTGCCGAGTCCCTGAACGAAAACAGGAATTTTTCCTTCGAATTCTTTCAGCATCATTTCGACGGCTTTTTCAAATCGCAGGCGCGAAGAGAAAAGGAGAAGTGTTCTCCCACCGAGAGCTTTAATCACCGGATTGACTTCAACCAGCAAGTCTTGAACGAACATCGGATCGGAAATATTTCTCGTATCAGGACAAAGATAGACTTTGGAATTATTTTTATAGTCGTAAACCGCTTCGAGGTAGAGGCCGGTTTTAAAACGTCTCTCTGGAGCGAGATATGTGTACCCGGTCATCCATTCAACGCCCTGGACTCCAGAATCTCCTGAAGCATTTCCCAGAGTCGCCGAAGTAAATATCACGGATGCCGTCGTCATGAGTAATTCATCGTGAATTCTACGACCCACATCAACGGGACTCGAAGCCAGTGAGTAGCCTTTATTCTCAGTGTATTCGATGATCGTGCACCAGTCAGCTGGTTGATCGATGAAGTGTTTGAACGCTGTCGTTAAGCGCTCGAGATTGCCGACATTTTGTTCAAACACCGCCCAGGCCTTCAGCTTCTGCGGCTCGTTTCGGAAATCTTTATTTTCCCAGCGAGAAACAAAAGGCATGTAGAGCTGGTAGAGGTTGGTAAAGATATAAGAAAGACTTTCCGAAGAATTAAAAATTGCAGCCGCAAGAGAATCTTTCAGTTCGCCTTTTTTGGGGAAAGGGAGTTCGTTGGAATACGCTGGACTGTAGTTCGGAAGTTTTTTAAAAAAATTCTCCATCACATCGGGAAGAGTCTCAAAATGATCCCGCACCATTTTTAGATTAAACTGCGTTTCTTCACGCACTCGCTGGATCGTCGCATCAACAGCGAACTCATCTTCCATCGAACCGAGGAGGTAAATGAGAGAACCCATCCCCTGAGGGAAATTCTTCAGAAATGATTCGAGCGTATTGTGCGCCACTTCGATCGTATAGGCAGAAGTCGCTTCATGCTCAAGGCGATGGGCCTCATCTACGACAACGAACTGTGGGCGCGGAATACTTCGTGGCCAGTTGAGCATGAGCGCGTGATTCCCAACAATAAGTTTTGCGTCCTGAGCTTCTCTGAGTCCCTGGATGTAAGAGCAGTCGTTTGCGAGCGGACAATTTTGTCCAGCGCACGCGCGGTAATCAACGGCGAGACTCGTTTCTTTCTCTGCAAGCTCAGGATTGAGTTTTTTTAAAACGTAGGGAATTTGCTCGCGCGTGAGTTTTTTTTCATAGGGGACGCGGGAGTTATAAAAGAAAAGCATTTCAAAATACGCCTTGGCAAACGTCTCACCAAACGGATTCAGAAACAGCGGAGACTCGTCGTCTTCGCGGAAGAGAAACTCACACAAGTGATTATTACTTCCGACGAGTTTGACGACCTTCGCACTATCCTGAAGATTTAAAAGCTTGAGCATCTGCGGAACATCTTTGACGAGTGCTTGATCTTGGAGTGTCTTGGTTCCCGTGGCCATGAGAATCGTTTCTTTTTCATTCGTGGCGTAAAGAAGTGCGGGCAGCAGATAGCCCATCGTTTTCCCAGTGCCCGTCGGCGCCTGGATCAAAGCATGAATACGGTTTTTAAACGCCTGCCCAACTCTGAGAGAAAGAGCTTCCTGAGCAGCACGGTGACGGTAATGGGGAAAAAGAGTTTGAATCTTTTTTTCATCGCGCAGAATGTTTTGGATATTCTGGCCTGAGAAATCTTTCCCGAATCCAAGATTTTTGGGCGGTTCTTGGAGAAGATTTTTCTTCGCCACCGCCATGTAGCGGTCAAAAGAATCTTCGATCGGAAAGTCCATCGCCGTCGCAATTTCGAACAGTTCCTCGACCGAAAGCATGAAGAATTTTTTGTACCAGAACTCATCCGGAAAACTCATCATGACTTCGGAGAGCTTCATCCGAAACTCACGATCTTTGTGAGTGAGATAAGTCGCAAGAAGCAGAGTTTTCAAAAGATCGCGCGAATCACTTAAGCCTCTGTGCTCTTCTTTCTCAGCGATCCCAAGCATGTTGATGAAATGTTCAAGGTTCAGCGTCGAGCTTTCGGGAAACATGAGCGAGAGATAAAACATCGAGTCTTGGTAGCTCTCGCGCGCCCCTGTTTTAGGCAGACGTTCGAAGTATCTTTCGAGAAAACTTTTTTCAAAATTCGCGTTGTGGGCCAGAAGAGCGTGCCCCTCAAGAGTCATCACATCATTTTCAACGAGGTCCCATTTGGGGGCATGGACCAATTGCTCGTTGGTAATTCCCGTAAGCTTGGTGATGAAACTGGAAACCTGATTCTGGGAACGGACCAAAGAAGAAAAAGTCCGGACAAGTTTCGTGCCCTCAAACTGCATGAAACCAACATCGATGATCTCGTCATTCGCTGGGGAAACACCTGTCGTTTCAATATCAATTACTGCCCATGAACCGAGAGTCATGATGTCCTTTATGCGAGGTGACAAGCTGAGAAACTACCATAAATGAATAGGCAGACTTCCGTCAATTATGCTAAGTTGCATTAAATTCAATTTTTCAAAGAAGAGACAGTGGAAACACAACTGATGCAGCTACAGTCGTTCTGTATTCTGATGATCATGATCGTCGGAATATATTATCGAAAAGTGCGGACACTGCACTTCAAGATTATGAGTGCAGCGATGATCTGGGATGTTCTCCTTATTCTTCAGATTGAACTTTCTCGCTCGGCCATTATGAAAGCTTCTAATGCCGTCAATAATCGTCTGGCACTCAACATCCATGTCTCCATCGCCGTGACAACGGTTCTTCTCTACGGCATGATGATCTACACTGGAAGAAAACTACTGAAAGGTCAGGAAGTGAAGAAGAAGCATCGTGTTCTTGGCTACACGACTTTCTTGATGCGCGTTCTTACTTTCGCCACCAGTTTTCTCGCCGTCGCCCCTAAAGGATAATTATGTTTCAATTCGTCGAAGAGATCATCAAACAGGGAATTCCCGATGCCACAGTCATGGTCGAAGACATGACGGGAACTCGTGATCATCTGGCGATTACGGTCGTCAGTGATGCATTCAAAGGGAAGCTACTCATTGAACAGCACCAAATGCTGATGGACCTTTTAAAAGAAGAACTCAAGTCTCGCATCCACGCCGTCAAACTCCAGACCTACACGAAAGAAAAATACCAATCGATCAACAAAGGATAATTTATGTCTTTTAATATCTTAAACAACACTGTGGAAGAAATCTCTGAAGCGGATAAGTCGCTCGAGATCAAAGGCCAGATCGAAACACTTCTCAGAAGCTCGAAAGTCGTTCTCTTCATGAAAGGGAACGCATCGGCTCCGCAGTGTGGATTCTCAGCAAACTCAATTGCAATCCTCAAACAACTAGGAGTTCCATTTAAGACCTTCAACATCTTAAATGACCCTGAAATCAGAAATGGTCTGAAAGAGTTTTCGAATTGGCCGACTTACCCACAACTTTACGTGAACGGTAAACTAATTGGCGGCAACGACATCGTGACGGAAATGTACCAAAACGGTGAACTCCAAGAATATTTGAAGAACAATTAATCCATGAAAAGAATCATCGGGAAAATCGATCCGTCTGACAAAAACGTCACTATCTATGGGGCAGGATTTTCGGGACTGATTCTTGGTTATTACTTGAAGAGTGAAGGTTACAAAATCACGATTCATGAAAGATCCAATAAAGTCGGCGGAATGGTTCAGACGAAAAAAGTTGCTGGCGGATATGTTGAGAAAGGACCTAACGCTCTTTTTCTCAACGCCGATTGTCTCGAACTCTTGAGGGAATTAAAACTCGAACCACTTCCCGCTGCCAAGAAGCTTAAGCGCCTGATCATGGTCAACGGAAAGCCCAAGCGTCCGTTTCAGATGGGACTCATTTCTAAACTCGGTCTCAATGTTCACAAAAAACCACCGCTCATTACTGATGGGCTCACGGTCGCCGAATTCTTTCGTCCCCTCCTCGGGGACGAGAAAGTCCATCGTTTTGTTTCTCCCGTTTTATCGGGAGTCTATGCGACCTCCTCGGAGCATCTTCATTTCCGTTCAATTTTTGATCAAGTCGGAAAAAAAGCTCAGTTCGTTTCTTATTTTGATTTTATTAAGCACATGATTCGTCACCAGAAGGCACAGCCAAAGCTCGAAGTCTCGGGCTCCGTAAGTTTTGAAGGTGGCATGCAGACACTCATTAATCGCTTGGCCGAAGTTCTGAAGCACGATCTTAAGCTCAACTCAAAAGAACCGTTTAAGCTAAAACATAATGCCGTTATCTGCACTGATGCGATGACGGCTTCGAGTTTACTCGAGACGGTGAAGCCTGAGCTTTCAAAAGAACTTTCTCGAATTCGTTACACTGAACTCTCAAGTGTGACGGTATTTCTTAAACGCGAAATTCGCTCTCTGACTCGCGCTTTTGGAGTTTTAATTCCCCTTGAAACGGGTTTCAAATCATTTGGGATTCTCAACAACAAAGCCATTTTCCCGGCCAATAACGAAAACCTCATTTCCTACACTCTCATCGGCCGAAAGAAACTAACTGACAAGGATATTTTAGGCGACCTCCGCCAGCTCTTTCCGGAAATGGAAGAAGAAGATGTGGATCACACGGAAAATAGTTACTGGGAAAAAGCTCTCCCGATCTATGACCTCCAAAGGTATCTCGCCGTAAAGAAACTCCACCAGATAGCTCAGAAAGAGCAGAGCGTGGCCATCTTTGGGAATTACGTCGCAGGCATTAGCCTTCGCGAAATGATCACCGCTGCAAAGAGTTTTGCCAAAGACCCGGTGACGTACCCAGAAACCACATGACTAAAAAAACAGATTTTCCGTACCTCCATGGATTCTCCGAGACTGAGCAACAAAGGCTCAGGACTCAAGCGGAATTTGCGGAACATTCTGTTTATCAAAACATCAATTTCTCGGGTGTGAAAAAGATTCTCGAAGTGGGCTGCGGAGTGGGTGCTCAGTCAGAAATTCTTCTCCGAAGGTTCCCGCGGCTTCACATCACGGGGATCGATTTAAATCAGAAACAGCTTGATGCTGCGAAATCATTCATCGGGAGCATTCCTTCCGCTCAAGGGCGCTTTGAATGCCAAGAGATGAGTGCGGATAATCTTAAGTTTGAGGCCAATAGTTTTGAAGGAGCTTTTCTCTGCTGGATTCTTGAACACGTCCCGAATCCCGCACAGGTTCTCTCGGAAGTAAGACGCGTTCTTCGTCCGGGATCGGAAATCGTTATCACCGAAGTGATGAACTCATCATTTTTCCTCGAACCCTACTCTCCGTGCGTCTGGAAATACTGGATGGCGTTCAATGACTATCAGTATGATCATGCGGGCGATCCGTTCATCGGAGCGAAACTCGGAAATCTTCTCACGCAAGTTGGTTACCACCAGGTCAAAACAGAAGTGAAGACTTGGCATTTTGATAATCGCCAACCGGACCAGAGAAGACAAACCATCCAATACTGGACTGAGCTTTTACTATCCGCTGCCGATAAATTGATTGAAGAGAAATACGTTGATCAAGACATTGTGACGAAGGCAAAGGAAGAACTCCAACGTGTGGCGAATGATCCGAATGCCGTGTTTATGTATTCATTCATGCAGGCGAGTGCTCGGGTTTACTACTAAACTCACTAAATCTGGCCGTGAGCGCGAAGGCATGCTTGTTTGAGTTCTGTCCAAAGCCGGGTGTCTTTCTTTTTACTCAAAACTTCCCAGTGATTGAATTCCTGAGCAGCGGCGAGGAGTTCTTTGGGCTTCCAAAGCTTCGCAGTGTTTTGGATATCTTTATCATAAGTCGAAGGACGAGGTTTTTGATTGAGGTATGATGGGTCCATCACTTTAATGAGATGAGACTGCATGAAATTAAAAAGTGATTTCATCTTCTCGAAGTCGCCTTGGAGTTGAATCACTTTGTGAAAAAATTCTATCGGCTTTCTTCGACAAAAAAGAGAGGCCAGACCGAACTGATCGAGCCTTTCAAAGAGGAGAAGTTCCTGCACTTCTTTCAAGCATATTTCTTTGGCATCCGGATGATTAATCTTCAAGAGTGCCATGGCGTTGTAAAACGTTCCGAGATTATTTTCGAGCGAATCGAGGATCCAACCTTTTGACTCGTACGAAAGAGGAAGTTTTAAGTAATTGCACACGAAATCCAGAAGCCTATTGGGTTCCCAAAATTTGGGAGGTTCCAACTGAAGAGAGGTGACTTTCCCCTCTTTTTGGATTTTTTTCCAACCAGTTGCTTCTGACTCAAAACTGAGAATGACAAATCTTCCAGTCACTTCGAGGTTAAGCAGAGTCTCGATGAGATCTGCGTGAAGGTCTTGGGCCTGATGAATAAAAAAACAATCCGAAGTTCCAAAAAGTGAAAGCGTTTGGAATTCTTCCTCTATCCAATTTTTTGTTACTTCCGGCGCCATCTTATAGAGGACCGTTTTCCCACCGGCGCCGCGCAAAAGATAATCTTTCGCCATTTTAAGAGCGACCGGATCAAAAGTCGAAAGAGCAAGGAGACCTTCATGATTCTCGAGAAAATCTCTTTTTACATTGGTAAAGAAGTCCCAGATTTGCCATTTAGAAAGCATACAGAATCATGTCCCGCACACTTATTGCTGCTTGTTTTGACATACTATCGAGAGTCTTTCTTTGTACGCCCGCGTTTTGAGTCGCGATGACTTGAGTTCCGGCGTCATCAAGAATCTCTCTGGTGTATTGTCCATTGAGTGGAATGACCTCATTAAAAATGACTCTTGAAGTAAGCTTTATTTGATCACCAATGCCAGATTTGAGGAGAGCAAGCTCCTCTTCTGTTGGTTTTTTGATGACGATGATTTGAAGGTACAGAGTCGCTACGGTTGTACTCGGGATAGAAAATTTTTGACGATTATCTCCGGTCGCATTCGGCACGATATCATTTGCAACTCGCGATCCTCCGCGCCTCAACGTTTCTGACATTTTTTCCGGTGACTTGATAATACCAACCAGAACAGCATCCGAATCTGAAGCGTAGCCGCTCTGAAGTTTGAGGCCGGCGAAGTTCATCAACAGAGAATATGTTTCGCGTGTAAAGTCTGCACTGACATCCGGAAGAGCCGAATAATTATAAAACATGGGCACAGAAAGGCTCTGAATTCCGTACTGAGACAATGGATTTTCTTGTTGAGTAAAGCGGTATCCACTGCACCCAATGAGGAGTAAAATTAAGAAGAGAAAGCGCATGATTTAGCTATATCATGGACAACCTACGACTGCTAGGTTACTCAGGAAAAGATGTTTAAAAAATTGGTTTTTAAGGGTTTGAATTATAAGGACTTGGATCGCTTCAAGGAACATGACCTGAAGCGGGATGAGATGAAGTCTTTTTACCAGACTTTTGATTTCATCGACCTTTTAAAAAAATGGCCCGATATCGTGGGTGTGAAAATGGCGAAGGTGACGTCTCCATTAAAACTCAAGCACGACTCCCTCATCGTCGTGACGACTCACTCAACTTACTCTCACGAATTGTCCTACCTTTCGGAACAGATAAAGATCGAAATATTTAAAGCTTTGCCAGAGCTTCGGAACGTCATTAAGAAAATAATTTATGAGACGCAGGAGGGTTATTTCAAGCATCGTGATGAAGTCGCTCAGTCCCGGGCAGAGATCACTGAAGCAGCCAGGCCTCGCCTACATCCCCAGTCTCCGCAGTACAAGATTCTAAAAGCTGAAGCGGAAAGACTTTTCCAACACGTCGAAGAGCCGGAACTGCGCAAGTTTATGATTTCGATTTATATTCAGACGAACTAAATTTTAAAATCACTAGATCTCCGGACTGAATCACTTCAGGTTTCAGGGGTGTGGACTTTTCAATGTGGACGAGATTCTCCTTGGGCGTGATGAACCATGCGCTTCCCTCTGGGACCAGAGCTTTCATACATTTCGAAAGTAAAATTACCCAGTCGTCTTTCAAAAAACTCCGGCAATGTGCTCTCACCGGATCCGGTGAAATATTCCCATTCAAAGGAAGATAGTAAGGAGGATTAGAAACGATCAAATCGTATTTCTGAGGACTACTCCAATCTGAAACGGAGGACCAAAATATTCTAGTTCGTGTGTGTGGAATGAGTTCATCAATATTGGTCTCAAGAAATGGTTTCCAGTCTTTCTGAAGCTCCAGGAAGTGAACTTCCGGAATCTGCATTCTGAGAGCAAGCTCTATCCCAATGATGCCTGATCCTGCGCCCACATCCAGAATCTTTTTCGGGAGGAGTTCCGATTCTACGATGGCCTTCACGAGGAGAAGCGAATCTTGGTTGAAGCGATAGAAAACGGGTTGCGAATAATCACTCATGGGAAAGAAAACGCGCGGTTTCACGGACGAGATTTGCGTCGATGTCACCGAGTTCAATGAGCTTCCAAAGGGCCGGCATGAAGCTTTCTTTTTTTGCCAGAAGGTCTCTTAAAATTTGCCGTTTTCCAGGAAGAAAAGCTTTACCCGTTTTTGTTGAATAAAAGTCCGAAAGCTTTTCGTTCTCCATGAGAAACATGAACCAAAGAGGATCTTTTTCTTCAACGCTTGAGAGTTCAGGTAAAAACTCTTCCGAAATGACTGAGTCGACGGGTAGAAAATACCATGCCCAGTAGGCTTGGCTGGAAAGAGGCATCGTCTTTTTTCTTAACCTCACCGAGAGTCGTTTTTCATCTAATTTTTTCATTCGCAAAAACTGGACTAAATCGGGTGAAATTCTCTCCACCGAGAGGAGATTTAACTTCCCATCGAGTTGCGACTTTTCATGCTCGTTTAATTCTTCGCTGAGCCTAGGATCGTTGGTGAATTCTTCCATGTAATGAGCAAAGAGTTGCCAGATTTTCCTGTCCGATGGGTGATTCGCAATCTTGGTCACCATCGCAGGAAGATTCTCTAATGAGAGTCGATGATAATAGCTGGGGTGAGCGCTGTAGCCCTCCCAGACTCTCACGGGTGAAGTCTTCATGACGTTTCTCAAAATATTGTCGGAGCGAGTGATATTTCCGATCATCAAATACAGATACGCCTTCATGAGTTTTTCGGCGGAAGTACTCTCGGGAACATCGATCAGAACTTCTATGATCTTATTTTTCACCGTAAGATCTGTGATGAGATTATATTTTGAGGTGAGGATCTCTGTGAGGAACAGTGACTTATTTTGTTCCTCTGGACTCCGATCATCGGCGCGAGACAACGTTTTAAGCCAGCGCTTCACCGGATGATCATCGGATAATTTCAGCATGCACTGTCGGATTTTAATCAGGAACTTTTCATTTAGCCTGTCTTGAGGATAGAGAATGATAGCCAGCTGAGTCGTATCGCTTTTTAATTCTTCGCACGTGAAGGCATCAGGGTTTATTGAACTGATGACTCGTAATCCGCTGAGATTGATTTCTGCTTGGAAAGTGACGTTCCCAAGGGTAATTTGGCGTTCAGTTACTTTTTTTTTTCGGCCGGAGCTTCTTCCTGCGCGTGTACGGACTCAATCAGACTTATTTCCGCAGAACGGAAATAGCGAAAGATTGATTTTCTATACCAAAGAACAGCAAGGAGAAGGATGAAACAAGCTGCGAGAAGATACTGCAGGTAGTTTTGTTTTTTTAATTTAGCTTTTGGAGTCTTTGTGTTGGAGACTTTCAGTTGCACTGACTCGTTTGGGGTACTTACTCTTTCAGATTTTTTTTTTGATTCAGATGCAACTGCCGGCTTGTCATCACCCGTTGGCATAGACGATAGATACGTTCCGTTTGGAGGGGTTGATTCTCTTCCCAAATCTTTTATGTTGAATCCGCCGACTTTCGTGATGTCATCTTCCTGATCTTGAGCCCGAGGGGGAAACGTAAGAACGTCCTTTGCTTCCGAGATCGGATTAAACATCTGTTGCTCGCGGCCCAAAAGAAAACGCGCGACCATGTCATCCTCGCGGATGAAAAACCAGAAGCCATTACCACAGCAAACTTCGTCATCTGCCTTGATCGAACCGTTCTGGAGAAGCTCCAGCACCTTGTCCTTGGAGATTGGCCCCAAGATGTGATTCGATTTCGTGCGAATGAGCCAGTTTTTACTCATGCTCACCTTGCTAATAATCCTATGAGTGCCGCTAAATCCTGGTCATTGAATCTAAGACCCAGAGAAATCGTCGTACTCTGTTTTCCATCTTTCGAAATAAGATCTTCACCCGCTACGCGAGCAAAGAGAACGTTATACAGTTTCACTTCTGTGAAGACGCGCGCATTCGGACCGGCATCTTTTTGGTAATCGAACATTTCAACCCCAGATCGAATCCCCCACGCAGGGAAGTAATAATCGATCCCCACACCACCGGTGGATTCAATGAGGCCGGCGCGAATTCCGTAACGCTGGATCCGGCGACCAATTTGAAGATTAAATTTGAAGCTCGATTTATTAATTTTTCTCGTGCTCTTCTTCTCTTCAGTTCCGTTGTTCACGCTCGTATATGTGTCTGATTTCTGCTCGTTCTGCGGGCCGAATTCATTGGTCACGATACCAATCCGAAAAAATCGCTCAGGTGCTGGGTAAATATCGATGTCAAACCTCGTATCTGATCCCTGCCGAGTGTTCGCACCTGTCGAAAGACCGATGTCCGATTCGATATTATTGATTCTGTTCACGAGTCGGTTCACGGATGAAAGAGTTTGAGAAACCTGATCCACGACGGCATCGTCCCGGAGAAGTTTACCAACTGTCCCCTTTCCGTCTTTCACGTCAGCAATAATTTCTTGAATATCCGCAACCGCGGCGTCTGCCTTATCAAGGATCGGTCCAATTTTTGAGAGATCGGCCATGAGTGAGTCTTTCTGGTAGCGATCTGTTTCAAATGCGAGCTGGGATGCGACAGCTTTTACGTCTTCAACAATTTGATTAATTTTTTGTTCATTACCGGTAGTCACGCGCTTCAAACTGTCTGAGAGATCGTTGATGTTTCCTAAGATTTTTTTCACGACGTTATCGCCGTTTTCATCTTTCAGTGCATCTTTAATGGAAGCTGCAATATCTTTGACTTCTTTTAAGACAGCAGAGGCGTCTTTGGCGAGATCATCAAAACCACCACCACCTGAAGTGGCTATGAGTGAACCTTCTTTCAAGCGTTCGCCATCGGTCTCACCGAGATCCATGTCGATGAATTTATCTCCGAGAAGACCCACACTTTTAATTTTGAGAGCTGCCTTCGGAGTGACTTTAACTTTTTCTTGGATTTCAAAAGTAACCAGAGCTTCGGAGCCAACGAGTTCAATTTTCTTGATTCGTCCGGCGTTGATACCAGCAACTTTAATGGGAGTTTTTTCAAAGATTCCGGAAGCATCTTTGAGGATCGTTTTATATTCAACGTGCTCACCGAAACCCGACTGGTTGGAAGTGATCTTGAATGACATCACCACGACACTGGCCATTGCCGCCAATGAGAACAATCCTACTTTAAGTGGGTTCAAGAATTTTACTCCATCAAAATTCATAACACGCAAATCGGTTATTCGTTTATGATAAGCGATTCCGGCTATAACTCAAGGAATCTTCGAATGACGGGGTTTTTTGAGAGCTTAAAACTTTCCACATCAAGATGCTCAACTACCTGCCCTTTTTCCATGAAGCAGATGTAGTCGGAGTATTTTAGTGTGGCATGAATGTCGTGCGAGATGATTATCGAAGTAAATCCGTTTTTTTGTTTCGCACGATGAGTGTCTCTCATCAGTTCGTAAACGGTATGAGTCGTAATCGGATCAAGACCGGAGGTCGGTTCATCATACAGCATGATGTGGGGATCAAGAGCGAGCCCGCGCGCCAGTCCCACTCTTTTTCTCATTCCTCCAGATAGTTCGGATGGCAATCTATAGGCTGCCTCCTTTGAGATCCCGACGGAATCTAAAAGTCCCATCACTTTTTGTTCAATCTCTTCCTCGTTCATTTTTGTAAACTCTCTGAGCGGAAAAGCGACATTTTCAAAACTCGTCAGGAAGTCGAAGAGAGCTGCGTACTGAAATACCATGCCGAAGTTACGGCGGAATTCCCGAAGCTCAAGCTCTGACATTTCACCGAGCGAGCGACCCATGACCTCAACATCACCCGAAGTGGGTTTCGTGAGTCCCAGAATATGCTTCATCAGCGTTGTTTTCCCTGCGCCCGAGAACCCTAGGATGGTCGTAATTTTTCCCGTATGAATCCCGAATGAAACGTCGTTTAGGACTGCGGCCGTACCGAAACTTTTTTTTAGGTTCTTGAACACGACTGAATATTCGCCCGAAAAAGATTTAGTGCTCACAGAATTTTCACCAAGAAACTCGTCAGAAAGAAATCGACAACGAGAACCGTAATCATTCCCCAAACAACCGCCATGTTAGTTCCTCTTCCCACACCTTCGGCGCCACCAGTGACATTAAATCCCTGGTAAGTTCCGATGATGCCGATGAGGTAGCCAAAAACAGTGGCCTTGATCAGTCCCTCCGCAATCATCCCAAGATTCATGAGATCCGAAATCTTTTGCGTATACATGATGGGATCGATCCCAAGAACTTTTGTTCCGATGAGCCATGATCCCCCGTATCCGATGGCAAGAAAAAGTCCGGAGAGCAGCGGAAGAGCAATTGTCGCTCCCAGGATTCTAGGCACAGCGAGGTATTGATAGGAATTAATCCCCATGACTTCGAGAGCATCAATTTGTTCAGTGACTTTCATCGATCCAATCTGAGCCGCCATCGCGGCACCACAGCGTCCGGCAACAACGAGTCCGGAGAGAACGGGTCCTAGCTCTTTTGCCATGGCGATTGCGACGAGCGGGCCAATAAAAGAATCGGTGTTGATCGCTTTAAATCCCGTATAAATTTGAAATGCGAAAACGGCTCCGGTGAAACTTGCCGTGAGAAAAATGATAAAGACTGATTTATTACCGATGAAGTTAATCTGATCAAACAGGAGAACGAAACGATAAGGTGGCTTGAAGGTCCAGTAGATAGTCTTGAGGGTAAAGTTCGTAAACTCCCCTAAACCATTGACCGTATCGATGATCGACTGGCCCAGATTTTCTATACGACTGACTACCATTTGTTTCATGAGACTACTTTATCTTATAAATTCTTGGAATTCGACCTGTGATCCCGCACATGAGAGCGTACGGAATTGTCTTCATTTGAGTCGCGATGTCGGTTATCACCCGATTGTCATGGTTCCAGATTTCAACCACGTCTCCGGTTTTAATTTTTCCAGCGGCGTCCGGAGAGAACAGGAGAAAACACATGTCCATATTCACTCGCGCAAATATCGAACAGGGAAGTCCATTCACAGTTAATTTCACACCACTAAAGAACGTTGAAACCCCATCACCATAGCCCACAGGAAGAACCGCGATGAAACCGTCCTCACCGGCGACGTTAATTCCGTAACCAACGGGTGTTCCTTTTTTCACAGGAAAAGTCTTGATCACTTTCGTCACCAGCTTTGATATTTGATGTCCGTCCCAAATTCGTGGTTCGACGCTATACGGTCCGCACATCATGAGTCCCGGACGAACGTAAGTTTCTTCAATGCCGATTTTCTGCTCGAGAGCACCGGAATTAGACACCGAAGTTTCTTCAACCGTTACTCCGGAGTCGCTCAAAAGTTTTTGAGCTTTTTTGAATTCTTCATACTGCCGCGAAGTTTTGTCCCCCGCTTTTTGCGTGACATACGAATACGCAAAATGCGTCATGAGGTGCTGTATGCCTCGGTTTTTGAGCCGAGGTATGCCGTCTTGCAATTCCTGCAGTGTGAAACCGAGCCTGTTCATCCCTGTGTTTAATTTGAGAATCAGAGGAGTGTCCCTCAGTCTCTCATCCCCAAGAAAATGGTTCAAATCTTCCGGCTGGTGAATCACCGGAGTGATGTTGTAATCCTGATAAGCCGATCGGTGCTGAGAATCACTCATTTCTGTGTCTGAAAAGACGATGTATTCAGTGTCCAAATCTGGACACTCTTTGCTGAGCTTCAAAGCTTCGCCTAAAGTCGCCACACCTATTTTTTTAATTTTTTCTTCTTGAACTAGAAATTGAGTCACCGGAATCATTCCGTTCCCATAGGCATCAGCCTTAACCATGGGAATGATCTGCGCTTTCCCAGAAAGGCGACGGATCTTTTCCATGTTTTCAGAAAGGAGTCGAAAATTAACTTCCAGGAAACTTGAGTGTCTCATTAGACCGAAAGATTTCTCTCGTGTCTCATCTGACCCGCCAGCATCCGTTTACTTTCCTCTCTTACTTTCAGGTCTTCGAACTCACGCTCAAATCCTCTGAAGTAGTGAGATGAGGAAGGAGGGACGAGTTTCAGAGTAGGCATCATATCTTCCGTTAACACCTGTGTGTTATCTTCAAAAAACTTCCAGAAGCCAAACTGCTTCATGAATCCCTGGAGCATGCGAGTTTCTGATTCCACATTCTCTTTCGGAATAAAGAAAACGACGTGCCACGGTCCCATGAGAGAGAGCTTCGTTGATTTCTGGAGGCGGCCAGAAAGTTGAAGAAAAAAATCATTGAAGAAAGCTGACCAGTAGAACTTGTTTGTTGTTCTTCTTTTAGCGGCATCCGTCAGAGGGATAAGTGAAAGTGCCATGATCCGAAGATCGGCATCAACGGTGTCTCTCGAAAGACGATCCATTGTATCAAGAGCCTCCCACATCGGCATGAATTGAGATTGGTACTGAGGAACATCACGCTGAAGTTTTAGTTTTCTTAATGATGACGAGAGGGATGATTCAAGTACGTCCCAAGGGAAGTTCATCATTCTCTCTTCAGAAAATGAGACATAAAGGAGCATGTCCGGAAGATGAGACGCCCCGAAAATACGGATCGCAACCGGTTCAATTTCGAAAAGATCATTGGCCACTTGGAGTGCCATGTCTTGGGCGAACAGCTCTACACCGAAAGCGTTTGCCTGACCCAACCAGAGGGACGGGAACGGATGAAACTTTTTCTTCGTCACTTCCGGAGCGACAAGCTTTTGCCCGCTTTGATTTAATTCATAAAGTCCGTACCCCGCAATCGAGTCCCAGTTCTCGAGTTTGTTGAGTAAGCTCGCAGAAAAATCAGTCGTCGTTGCTTTGGTTTCAATTTCAGCGCAGAGATTTCTGATGAATTCATAGTGCGAAATAAATTCTTCAGCCGTCGTACGCTCTGAGATGAGTCTCTGCGAACGAGACTGAATCCTCTCGACTCTGGAACGGAGGTCTTTCATCTCCGCATCTTTGGCTTTCTCAGTGGCAAGAGCCGCGACGAGAGAACGAATTTGCGACGGAAGAGAAACATCATGATTGAGATAGCCAACGGGTTCTAAACCGATCGTCGATTGAAGAAGTATCTTCGTCGTGTCTTTGGAATAAAAAGCGTAGGGAAGAGTTCCGTCTTTGACTTTGGGATGATTGCGAAACTGAACAGTTCCCTGACTCATTTTCGTCACATCGACGATCACAAGGTCAGGAATACCCATTTGGGTCGTTCCCCAAAAATCTTCCAGAGTCTGATAGTGGTGAGCAAAAATATCTTGGGTTCTGAGTGCGGCCGAAATATCTTTCGCACTTGTGAGATCATCCATCAGAATCGCCACAACGAGCTCTGTTCCCTGAGTCATCTTCATATGGCCTCCATAGCCTCTATTTCATCGCTAGAATTATGGTAGCGCGCGCCAGAAAGCTCGGGCAAGTTCTTTAAGGTCGGTCTGGTCGGAATTCGTTAGTTTCCATGGAATATCCGCGAATATTTTCTGTCTTTTCTCAAACAACCACCGCATATAGTTCTCGCCCTTAAAGGCCAGAGGGCGGACGAGCGGATCCAATGAAAGTCTGCGCCAAGCAGTTTCAAAATCCACCTCAAGAACAACAATTTTTGCTTTTTGAGAGACAAGACTCACGTTTTGTTCATTCAGTGACCCGCCTCCGAGAGCGAGAACCCCTGGGCCCACTAAGTTGAGCCATTCGCGCAGACACTCTTCTTCGAGGGAGCGGAATTTGTCCCAGCCCCATATTTCGATCCACTCGGACAGTGACTTTTCTGGTCCACCATGTTTTCGAAGAATAAGATCATCCAGGTCATCAAAGACCCAGTTCTTAGGACAGAGCTGGGCAATTTCCCGCAGAAAACTGCTTTTCCCCGCACCAGAGAAGCCAGCAATCAGTATTTTTTCGCAATCAGCCATAAGGGCCCTTGTGAGTTCGTGAATTGTTTCATATTAAACACGATATTCTTTAAAAGGTCTTATATGCAAAACAATGAAAAGATTGGCGCCCAGATTAATTTGTTAAAAATCGCTGCCAATGCTGAATTAGATTATGAATTTGATCAGGGCATCGACTGGATCAAAGAGATGCTTTTGGAGCTCAATGAAAACGCCAGTGATAAGGCGCCGGAGGAGTGGCTGAAAGAAACTTCTCTTGTCGTCTTCGGTGAAATGACCAAAAAAGATAAACCTGACATGGGCGAATATCTCCTCGTGAAAGGAACCATTGAAGCAACCTACGCTACAGAATGTGTCCGCACTCTCAAGCCCATGAAAAAAGACCTCGATATTCCTTTCAAGGTCTGTTTTCTTGATCAAGCATTGGCCGAAACTGAATTGTTCAAAGAAGTAGATGAAACCTACGTCGATAACGAAGTTTACGAGATTTATTTTTATGATAAGCGGACTGTGGATCTCCAGGCGATGGTCCACGAGCAGATCTTTCTGAACGTGGATCTGTACCCTATTCTTGACGCAGACAGTAGGTTAGATGGAGTTGATACTCCCGAAGCTTAAAGGACCTGGATTTTAGGCTTGGCAGGAGGCCCGTTCTATATTAGAAATAGAAACTCAAATTTAACAGAATACTATTGATTCTCGATATCGGAGGCATTTGTGGCAGTACCTAAAAAAAGAACCAGCGTTTCGCGTAAAGGCTTAAGACGTGCTGGTCAACATCATAAACTTTACAGAAAGTTTCCTCAGTCATGCACAAACTGCGGTGATGCCCAACTCCCTCACCATGTCTGTCCTTCTTGTGGCCACTATAAAGGCAAACAAGTGATGGAAATCAAGGTAAAAGCTGAAGCCACTGCTCAAGCTTAATCAATTTCAAGATTTTACTTAAAAAAGCCTTCGCAAGAAGGCTTTTTTATTTGTGGGGTATTCAATGAAACTGTTCAACACAAAAATTCTCGGCACTGGTTCTTACATGCCGGAAAAGATTCACACCAATCACGATATCGCCAAGCGTGTTGATACATCTCACGATTGGATCGTCGAGCGGACGGGAATTCACGAGCGCCGGATTGCTGATCTTTCTAAGGATGAAAATCCTTCAGGCATGGCGGCCCGAGCAACTTTTAAAGCTCTCGAAGCCGCTAATCTCACTCCTAATGATATCGACTGCATTCTTTTTTCTTCGACGATGGCAGATCAACCGATGCCGAACGCAGCTTCAATGCTCCAGTTCAAGCTCGGAATTACTAACAATTGTCCTGCTCTGGATGTCAACGCTGCTTGTTCGGGCTGGATGTATCTCCTTCCGATGGCCGATGCGATGATCAAGACCGGAATGTATAAACACATTCTCGTCGTCGGTTCAGAAATGCTCACCAGTTTCCTTAACTGGGATG